>CAJWPE010000010.1 GCA_913045625.1 uncultured Chloroflexota bacterium
GCCTTTTCAATTGGCCGTGGAAGAAATCTTGATCATATGAATGAGTGTGAAATTGTAGATTCATTTCAAGGAATTAAATCAGATTTAGCTTTATTATCTAAAGGTCTTTTTTCATCAGAATTGGTTGTTAACTTTATTCAAGATAGAACTCCAAATATACAGGTTTTTAATGCGTTATTAAAAAATTTAAATGATTTGGAAATGCAAAACAATATTGAACAATCGATGATTTGGTTTCAGCTCCAATTAATTAATTTTTCAGGAGTACTTCCTGAATTTATAGTGTGTATAAATTGTAATGAAAATCTTCAGAGGATGGATCATGTTTTTTTCCCTTCTATTGGAGGTATAAATTGTGCTAATTGTTCAGATATTAATTTGAAAGACGGAGTTGTGATTTTAGAAGAATCTTTAGGGTTTTTACGGCATATTCAAAGAATGATTAGATCTTCAAAATCGTATCTATTTGACAAAAATTTAGATGAGAATACTTTGAAAGATTTAAACCGATTTTTGAGAATCTATTTATCATATACAGCGGAAAGACAAATGAAATCTACTAAATTTTTGGATTTAGTAAACTAAAGCAACTGTTCGCATAGGTCTGTAAAATCATTACTAATTAGATCAGGTTTATATTCTGATTCATCATACGGAAGATCATATCTGTTTACGTATGCTCCTCTAAATCCACTGTGGCGAGCTCCTAATATATCAAATGAATGAGAAGCTACCATCATAATGTTCTCTGGTTCTAGCTTTAATGATCTACAGGCATATCTGTAGACTGATGGGTGTGGCTTAAATTGTCCCACGGATTGCGCTGACAGAATAGAATGAAAATCCATTTCTATTCTGTTCTTGGCTAAGTAGTCTAAATAGTTTTGCTCACCGTTAGACAGAATCACTAAATTGAATTTTTCAGAAAGTTGATTTAATCCGTCTATGGCATCTTTAAATGGGGACAAAAAGTTGTATGCATCCATGAATTCATCAATTTGTTCGTAAGTAAAGTTTATTTTTAAAGTTCTTAAAGTGTACAAAAGAGCTCTTCTTTTTACTGGAAGGTATCCACTATGTCCCAGCATCAGTAAGTTATCTTGATATTGTTCGATTCTTTGCCTTTGTCGCCATATTGCCCAAACGTCATCACCTGTAATGTTTTCAGGGGTGTCGCATTTTTTGAGCAGCTGATTTAAAGGAGGTATTAAACTGCCTGCTAAATCTAGAACTGTTCCAAATATATCAAAAGTTAGAGTATTTACTTTTTTAATAGGATTAGTCATGTGATGGAAATAGATGTTTAGTTTTGTTTACAAAGTATACCAAAGAAAGCATTACTGGAACTTCTACTAAAACTCCTACAACTGTTGCTAAAGCTGCACCAGAATTTAATCCAAATAAAGATATAGCTACAGCAACAGCTAATTCGAAGAAGTTTGATGTCCCTATTAAACAGGCTGGGGCGGCAATTTCAGGACTAAGACGGATAAAACGCGCTAAAACATAGGTAATAGCAAAAATACCGTATGTTTGTATCAGTAACGGTATTGCTATCAATCCTATTATTGCTGGTTGATCTATTATTACAGTAGCTTGAAAACCGAAAAGTAAAACTACAGTTGATAACAATCCTAGAATAGACCACGGCTTAATCAAATTTAAAAAACTGTTTAATGTAATTCTAGATTTTCTACCTACTAAAATTCTAGATTTTCTACCTACTAAAATTTGACGAGTCATAATTCCTGCTAACAAAGGTAACAAAACATACAAAAGTACAGAAATTATTAATGTGTCCCACGGTAGTTCTAATTTTTCTGTAGCAAATTCATTACTGATTCCTAGCAAAAATCCAGCTATAGGAACGAATGCAAATATCATGATTAAATCGTTAATTGATACTTGAACTAATGTGTAATTGGGATCTCCTTTTGTTAACTGACTCCAAACAAATACCATTGCAGTACATGGTGCTACACCTAAAAGAATCATTCCAGCAATATACTCTGTTGATTTTGTGTCATCAATTAATCTATCAAATCCCGGTATTTCATAAATCACTTCAAAGAATAATATTCCTAGAGCAGCCATTGTAAACGGCTTTATTAACCAGTTGACAATGATAGTAAGTATTAACCCTTTGGGTTTATTTCCAATTTCTTTTACAGAGGTGAAATCTATTTGTACCATCATGGGGTAAATCATTATCCATATGAAAATAGCTACAATAAGATTGACATTTGCGAACTCAATGTCTGCGATTGATTCAAAAAATTCTGGAAACCAGTTCCCTAAAATCACTCCTCCTGCAATCGATAATCCTACCCAGAAAGTTAAATATTTTTCAAATATTCCCATTGGAACCTCAAAGCTTCAGTTTTTTTCTATGATGCTAACCCCAATATAAATCAAGAATTTTTTTTAGTTTTTGAGACTTGCATGGGATCAGATAATTACTATTGGCAACAATAAATCGATATTAATAGACAGCTTAAGGATAAGTGTTAATAAAATATTAATGTTGTGTTATTAACGTTAGATTATAAAAAAAGTCCAATTTTTAAATAATATTTTGCATTGATTCTATTGTTCCTAATAAGCAACAGGCTATTTTTTGAATCTATCGTATTTTGAACTTGGTTAATTAAATCCATTGCATTGTTTTTATTTTAGTTTGATTTATAATGATTTTGTGCTTACTAGGTGCTCATAAGAGAGAATAGGGAAGATGGTGAAATTCCATCACGGTCGCGCCACTGTAATTGATTTATCATAAGTCAGGAGACCTGCCTAGTATAGTTATCAAACTCTTCGCGTTCAAGAGTGTCAGATTTATATCTTACTCTTTTGAGAGTAAGGTATGTTATGAAAAGATTACTATACGAAAAACAGAATAGATTGATATTTTTTACCATTGGTCTATTAATTCTCAGTTTTTTTATTTCTATGATCTCTTTGTCTTCTGGTGCCTATCACATAGATTTACCTGATGTTTTTTCAGTACTCTTTTTAGATTCTCAGCAAGATTCGCTAAATCACTCAATTATTTTGGATATCAGATTACCTAGAATAATTTTGTCTTTTTGTGTGGGTACTGCTTTAGCTGTTTCTGGAGCTGTAATGCAAGGATTGTTTAGGAATCCATTGGCTGACCCTGCTATTTTAGGAGTATCTGCAGGAGCAGCTCTTGGAGCTGTAATACCAATTTCTTTAGCCATTCATTCAATACATGTTTTGATAGTCCCAATATTCTCTTTTACCGGCGGATTAATTGCGTCAGGATTCGTATATTTGATTTACCTAGCAACAGGTAAAAAATCTAGTGCTGTTCTTTTATTAGCTGGGATAGCTATTGGGACATTTTTAAACTCTTTAATTACTTTAACTGTTTATTTGAGTGGGAACCCTTTCCAGATGCAAGCCATATTCATGTGGTTGATCGGAGGTTTTGAAGCCACTAGATGGGATCATGTTTTTACATGTTTACCAGTAGTGATTTTAAGTACAGTATTTTTAACAATTAAATCGAAAGATATTAATCCCATAATGATTAGTGATGAGTATGCTGCCTCTTTAGGAATCAATGTTAAAAGAACATTTTTAACATGTTTGATTTTTGCCACTTTGGCTACATCTATAGCAGTCTCGGTTAGTGGGATTTTAGCATTTGTAGGACTAGTGATTCCTCATGTTGTTAGGTTGTTTTTAGGGAGTGACAACAGGTTAGTTATTCCCGTTTCCGCTTTGACAGGAGGTTTTTTTATTTTATCTATGGATTACTTAGCAAGGATATTTTTTTCTTCTACTGATTTTAGAGTTGGGGTATTGATGAGTTTGGTTGGGGGACCATTTTTTATATTTTTGATTTTTAAAAACAATTTCAACTTAAGGACAAGAAATGAAATTTAATAAAATGTTTATGATTATATTTATGTTGGTTGTTTTAACAATTGGAGCATGTTCTTCAGAACAAGAAGTTATGTCACCTCAACAACTAGCTCCAGCAGCAACTGCTTCACCAGCAATAGCTAATGCCCCTACACCCTCAGCACCCTTGGCTCCATCTCAGCCATCAGCCCCAGCGCAGCCAGCAGCCCCGACACAGCCAGTGCCAGCACCAACTAGTGAGCCAGTAATTGTATTGCCAGTAGTAGAAAATAAAGAACAATCTGTCGGTTCTGAGTTCATTGAAGTGTTATCAAATATAGACGAGATTGTTGATCCTACTAATATGAATTGGCCTAGAACAATCAGTATAAATGGCGAAGCAATTGTAATAAATGAAATGCCTGAAAAAGTTTTAACAATTTCTTTAGGTCATGATGAAATTCTTTTTGGAATAAGTAACAAAGATCAAATTGCTGGAACCACTACTTTTGCTCAAGACGATGGGAGTAATATTCAAGATAAATCTCTAGGGATGCCAACAGTTACAACAGATCCTGAATCAATTATTGTGTTGTCTCCCGACGTAGTATTTGCAGATGCATACGCATCAGTAGATTTAATGGATTCATTAGAGGATTTTGGGATTACTGTGATTCAAACACAATTGAATAATGGGATTGAGGGAAGAAAAAATGATATTTGGTTAATGGCTTACATTACTGGTAATTTAGAGCAAGCATCTGAATTAGTCTCTGATATTGATAGCAAAATAAACAAAATTAATGAATTTAGTAAAAATGAAGAAGTCCAAAAAAGGGTTTTAACTTTATCTTGGTGGGATTCATATTGGACTGCAGGAACTGGCTCTACTGAAGATTCGATAATTACATTGGCTGGTGCAATAAATACAGCTGCAGAAAATGGGATCGAATCAAACACCACTATCGATAAAGAGAAACTCATTTCTATGAATCCTGAAGTAATTTTGATTACTCAATCAGTTAGTTGGGGAGGGCAGGATTTTTTTGATCAATTAATGTCAGACAACTCCTTGTCTTCAATTGATGCCATAAAAAATCAACAGGTTTTTATGGTTAATCCGAATTGGTGGGGAACTTTATCGTATTGGAATATTTTAGGATCAAAACAATTGATAGAAATTTTATTGCCAGATTCTGATTTTGAATTGTTTGGAGATTTTTAAGTTTTGAAAATTCGCATTGAAAATCTTAGTTTTTCTTATCACTCTAAACAAGTGATTAATGATATTAATATGGAAATTTCTGATTTCCCTACTGGAGTTGTTGGTCCAAATGGGTCTGGAAAAACTACGATATTGAAATTGTTAGGGGGTTTATTGAAACCTCCTAACAACAAAATTTTTATAGATGACAAAGATGTTAACTTGTTAACTTCAAATGAATTGTCCAAAATTTTTGCTTATGTTTCTCAAGATAATGAATACACTTTGGGATTTACCGTAGAAGAAATCATAGAAATGGGTAGATATCCATATTTGGGGTCTTTTACTTTTGTGACTAAAAATGATCAATCGATAATAGATAAAACTATTGAAGTATTAGGGTTGGAAAAACTACGATCTTTTAATACAGATGAATTATCTTCTGGAGAGAAACAAAAAGTTCGTATTGCTAGAGCTCTAGTTCAAGAGCCCAAATTTATTTTATTAGATGAACCTACATCAAATTTAGATTTAGCTAATAAAATTTTAATTTTAGATGTATTAAAAAATATTTCAGACTTGGGAGTAGGATTGTTAATTACTTCTCATGATTTGGAATTCATTAGACAATCTTCTGATAATGCTTACATGATAAAAAATGGAGAGATTTTAAATAGTGGCTCTTCAAAAGATATTATTGTGAGAGAAAATATTCAACAATTGTTCGGATTAACATCTTTACCCGAATGGGTGTCTTAATAGTCTTCTACCAATGATCCTCGATTAGTTATTTGACTTTTACATGCTCATTTATATACTCAATCAAAATATTTCAGAGGACAGAATATGAAAATTACTGACATTAGTATCTATGCGGGAGAGTATGCGCAAACATCTAGAAGTAAAACAAATAAAAAATGGGTGTTTGTGAAAATGGAAACTGATGAAGGTTTTTATGGTTGGGGAGAAGTTGGAACATCTGTGAATGTTTCAGAAAATTTTATGGCTACTGCTATTCGTGAAGTTGCTCCACAATTAATTGGAGAAAACCCTATGGATATTGATAGATTGTGGAATAAGATTTTTAGAATGTTTTCTTACATGGGATCACGAGGATTTACCACATCACTTGTTGCTGGTTTTGATATTGCTCTATGGGATATAAAAGGGAAAGTTGCCGGTTTGCCGGTTTATGACTTGTTAGGTGGAAGGTATCGAGACCCTGTTAGATTGTATTGTAATTCTTGGTTTCATGGTTGTTCTACCCCAGAAGATTATGCACAGGCTGCAAAGAAAAATTTACTTGGAAATAACCATAATGCATGTAAGTTAGACCCGTTTTTAGAGATGGTTCCTTATCACACAATGTACCAAGATGGGTTTATATCTCAAGCCGGAGAACAATTGGGTTATGACATTGTCGAAGCTGTTAGGGAAGTAGTTGGACCTGATTTTGAGATTTTGATAGATGCTCATGGTCACTATAATGTACCTAATGCTATTAGAATTTCTAACAATCTTTATGAAAGATTTAATATAGCTTGGTTTGAAGAACCCGTTCCACCAGAAGGGATTAATGCACTAAAACAAGTTAAAGAAAATACTAATGCCCCAATTTGTGTAGGAGAACGTTTGTATACAAGAGCTGATTTTATTCCAATTTTAGAGAATAATTTAGCTGATTTTATAATGCCTGATACGGTATGGACTGGTGGGATTTCTGAAGTCAAAAAAATAGCTACCATGGCTGAACCATATTATATTCCTATTACTCCACATGTGATTCCTGGAGGTCCAATAGAATTAATTGCTGCAGCTCATGTTGTTAGTTCAGTGCCAAATTTCTACAAGTTAGAGCATGCTCATTATTTAATACCCGAGCATAATAAAATGTTAGAAGAACCATATGTAATAAAGGATGGACACATACATTTAAATAACAAACCTGGACTTGGGTTTGAATTAGATGAATCTAAATTGGAAAAAATTGGTTAGTTGATCTATCAAAATTAATGTAAATAAGAACTTACTAAAATGAAAATCACAGACATAAAAATTTTCAAGATGGCAGCACCAACTTGGCATAAAGCAGGTACAAATAATTGGCTTTTTGTGAAAATCTATACAGATTCAGGGATTCATGGTGTAGGTGAGGGAAGCTTACAATATAAGGATGCAGCGTTAGAGGCTGAAATATTAGATTTTGGAAAATTTTTAATAGGTAAAGATCCTTTTCAAGTAGAGTTTATATGGAACTCTTTATATAGAAGAGTTACATGGACAGGTGGTGCAGTAACTATGAGCGCCATCAGTGCTATTGATCTTGCTTTATGGGATATAAAAGGAAAGGCTCTTGATGTACCTGTTTATGAACTGTTGGGTGGGAAAGTAAGAGAAAAAATACCTGTTTACGCTAATGGCTGGTTTGAAGGATTAACTACACCAGAAGAACATGCTAAAGCTGCAAAAGAAGTTGTAAATGCTGGATACAAATGTCTAAAGTTTTATCCTTTTACAGGTAAATACAGCATTGAAAATGAAAATCTAAATTATGGTGTTGAGTTAGTTAATGCTGTTAGAGATTCTGTTGGAGAAAATATACAAATAGCTATAGATGTCAGAGGTAGGCTAGATTACGGAAGTGCTTTAAAAGTTTTGGATAAGCTTAAACCTTTTAATATTTCTTGGGTTGAAGAACCTGTTCAATTTGATAATGTAGATGTGCTAGGAAAATTGGCACAGAAAACAGCAATCCCTATTTCTACAGGTGAACAACTTTATAATAAATGGGAATATCAAAAACTTTTTGAACAAAAATCTATCTCTATAATACAACCTGACATTTGTCATGCTGGAGGATTATCAGAATTAAAGAAGATTTCAGCAGCAGCAGAAACCTATTATGTTAGTGTAGCTCCTCATAATTCAAACGGCCCTATTTCAACTATTGCAAGTCTTCATCTAGATATGAGTATTCCGAATTTATATAAACAAGAAATATTCGTAAGTTATCTTGAAGGTTATAAAAAAATACTTACTAATAATTTTATTATTGAAGATGGATTTGCATATACTCCCCAAGGCGCTGGATTGGGAACCGATATCAATGAAGCAGCTCTAAGTGAATTTCCGGTAGCCGATTATGTACCAGTTGAATCAGAACCCTATACAGATTTCTTCTAAAATACCAGATGGGGATTTGTCACCGTTTTCAGAAATATTTTTTATGAAGTACAATAAAACGTCTGATTCGTAGCTGAAAATGACCATGCCCCTATAGCTCAGGAGGATAGAGCACCGGTTTCCTAAACCGGGTGCACAGGTTCGAGTCCTGTTAGGGGCACCACGATTTTTAGGCACGGAATAGACAGTTTTACAGAATCTCCCGATCTATCAAATCGACCTTTTGGTCACTAAATGGTTACGAACTTTCTGCAATTTCTAGATTTAGTGCTTCGTCAATTGATCAAGAATGATTCACCATCTTGGGCAAGTGGGAATCTTGCGAGTCCTCCAACGAGGTTTTAATAAGTTAAACAGTAAGACATACCCCTCAGCGATGATGATGACCAGTTCGCCTCTTTACTCCGTTACGCTTACTTGATTTCTTAATATCATTAAGGCGCTTCACGAACTCCGCTGTCGTTTCTTCTCTTTTTTCCTGCTTTGGTTTTGATTTAACCATAATCGTTCCTCCGTTTTGTGGACAAGATTGAGTGTGTTCACCGCTGGAGAATCGAATTCTACCTGCGGTGTGTTTGAAATACTAGAACCTTTGGTACATTATATCGCTTGTGATTCCTTGGATTAATTATTTGTCCATGTTTTCATATTACTAAGTAAAATCATCATATTTTTTTTCAGAAATATCAACTATGTTTTGAAAATCTTCTTCTAAAACATAGCGCTCATCTATTAATTTTTGTGTAGCATTTTTTACCTTGATCATATAACTCTCTTTGCTATCGTACAGACTTTCAATTGATGGTCTTGAATCTCCTGTTTTTGCTTTTTCAATCTCTGTTGCAGGTAGAGGAACTGTCCATCCAGCCAATCCTCCTGTTATTCCAATTAGAAGTCCATCATTACCAATTGAAGGATGTCTAGTGTTCCAGCCAGTGTTTGTAGAAACTGGCACACTAATATCTGGAAGACGGATTCCTGCAATTTCATTTAAGGTTTCGTCAACATCAGAAACGAATGCAGGATAAATTTCACCTTGTTCAGGAGGTAGTTTAGTAGTTCTACCTAAATGTTGTTCATCTCCGTAATCTAGTCTCATAGGATTTAATAAACTATCTGGAAGTTTGATGCCCGGAATGGTTGAAAATTTTTGCACCACATTTTTTGTTTCAATAGCAGATCCATCTTCATGTCTTGGGTGACTACTTGGAGGAGGAGTGTTTTTACCCTTTATCCAGTCATTCATATTAGATAAACAACCTCTCAATATGGGAGTTTGGTTTACTCCATTAAAAGGTAGATTTCCTCTGACAGAGTCCGCATCTCTTACTGTTTCTAGAGGGTATTTACCTGAACCATGCTGTGTACCTGAAAAATGATAACGCCTTACATTTATATGTTCTTTCGCATCACTATTATCATGTAGGTTAGTGTGGATTAACGCAGCATCACCTCTCCAATATTCAGCTGAACTGTTTGTAAACATTATTTTTGTGACATCGCCTTGTTCAATCATCTTATTCAATAATCCACCAGATTCTCCACTTACCTCATCAACTTGATTTATGTCAGTGAACGGGAAAAGTTCTGGAATAATGTAACAAACATCTTTGGAAGGTTGTCCAAATCGTAGATTGAATTCTCCACGCATACCACCTCCAACGTGTGCAATTATCCCGTCCATGGCTTGCCTAGATGCTTCATCAACATTCATTCCAGTGTGAATGTATTGTCGGAGAAACCTACCACTTTGAGAATTTCCATAAGATATAGCGTGATCTATTTTGCCTTCAAGAAAATTACCATCATCTTCTGAAGCATATTTAATGAACGAACATATATCTCTGACAGCAGCAAATCCCAGTCCAACAATGCGACTACCCTTCGCCGTATATACCAATTTATATATACGACCTAATTCAAATCCTCCTTTTAGGTTCACATGCGACACATCCGGCTCAATTTCAGAATCTTCTACTCTAATTAGAGACCATTTATTCCTTTCAATAATTTGAGGGCTTCCATTTGGGTGGTCTTGTACCATTAATTCGGCTTCAAGTTCATTTTCATCATCAGCTGCATTTTTTAAGTGATACCTATCAGCTAAAGGAAAGACAGAAGTATCAACATTTGCTTGATACTGGTTCATTACTTTTCCTGTTAATTGTTCCCCATTTGAATATGCTTGTGGGGCTGAAAGACCTATTAGACCTGGTATATCTGGCACATCTGCTTGCCATCCGCAAAACATCAATGTGTATCCTTCCCTCATTAAAAATCCATTGCCAGATTCTATAGGTGAACTTGGGTCAGATTGCCTATCAGAACTATTAAATCCAGACAGGATTGTTTTGTTTCCTCTATTCACGATATCTAGAAACATTGTCCCGTTTCCGTTATCTGGTTTTGAGGGTGTTAGCATGAGAAAATCTGCAGAAAACTCTACTTTACCAGCTGCATTTCGAGGTGCTAATTTAAGATCCACTATTCTCTCGTTAGATTCTGAAAATGGATCTACCTCAAAGTAAACTATTCCTTTGATTTCTTCATAAGTACCTATTTCACCGTATTCCTTTCCTTTTTCTAGGAGTACTCTACTTTCTATTTCTAAGCGACTTACTGTCATTTTTCACCTCCCCAAATTTAATGTGATTCTACCATTACAAATTTCAGATAGAAGGATGAGTAATTCTGATACATATCAAATCCATATCGATCTTAATTAACATTAAGTTTAATTAAATGAGTATTTATTTTTAACGAGCATTGTTATCATAAATTTATACTGATTTATAAGGAGATTTGAATGAAGAATGTATGTGTAATTTCAACTTTTCAGGGAACATTAGACGACGCAAAGAAATTAAATGATGAAATATTAAATAAATTTCCTGGAATGGTAGAAGAGTTTGATCTTGTTGAGATGCCTTATGACAAAGAAGGTTGGACACGAGTTCTTGTTATTGCCAACATATTGGATATGGAGAAAATGCAAGAAGCAATGACTGCCTCATGGGTAGTGGAGTGGGACGAAAAACACAATAATACTGACGAAGTTTATGCTTTGGAAAAAATGAATTAAAAATATTTCATTTAGGTTTTAAATTTTAGTTATAATTCCCCAATATATTTGAATGGAGATACTATGACTGATGCAAATGAAAATGAGCAAGAAAACCTTACTGACGGATTTAATTTAGTAATAGATGCTTTGAAATTAAATGATATTAATACTATCTATAATGTCCCAGGCATTCCTATTACTGATTTGGGTCGTATGATGCAAGCTTCGGGAATGAGAGTACTTTCATTTCGTCATGAACAAAATGCGGGGTATGCGGCAGCAACAGCGGGGTTTTTGACGAAAAAACCTGGTGTTTGTATGACTGTGTCTGCACCCGGTTTTTTAAACGGATTAACTGCATTGGCTCATGCTACTACTAATTGTTTTCCTATGATTATGATTAGCGGATCTTCAGAAAGAGAAATAGTTGATTTGCAACAAGGTGATTATGAGGAAATGGATCAGCTCGCTATAGCAAAACCTCTTTGTAAGGCTGCATATAGAATTCTTAATGTAGAGGATATAGGAATAGGAATAGCCAGAGCTATTCGTGCAGCTGTATCAGGAAGACCTGGTGGTGTGTATCTAGATATGCCTGCAAAATTATTACCTCAAGTTATGAATGATAAAGAAGGTGGAAAATCTTTAGTTAAAGTAATTGATGCTGCTCCCAAACAAATTCCATCTCAAGAATCAATTGAAAGAGCTTGTGAGATTTTAAGATCAGCTGAAAAACCATTAATTATTATAGGGAAAGGTGCTGCTTATTCTCAATCAGATGTAGAGATTAAAGAATTAATAGAGAAGACTGGTATTCCATATTTACCTATGAGCATGGCTAAAGGTATTTTGCCAGATGTTCATCCTCAATCTGCATCAGCTGCTAGATCACTAGTTTTAAAAGAAGCTGATGTTGTATTGGTGATAGGTGCAAGAATTAATTGGTTACTTTCTCATGGCAAAGGTAAAACTTGGGGTGAAAATGACAAAAAATTTATACAGATTGATATAGACCCAAAAGAAATCGATAGTAATGTTCCAATAGCTGCACCAGTAATAGGAGATATTCAATCTTGCATCAATGCGATTTTAGAAAAAATTGATCATACATGGGTACAACCTCCTGCAGAATGGACAAATTCGATTAGAGAAAAAGTAGAAACAAATATCGCAAGAATGGCTCCTAGACTTGAAAACCAAAATAATCCAATGGATTTTCATGGTGCTTTAGGTGTTTTGAGGGATGTGATTAAAGAGAGACCCGAAGCTATATTGGTTAATGAAGGGGCTAATACTCTAGATTTTACTCGCTCTATTATAGATATGTATCAACCTAGGAAGAGAATAGATGTTGGTACTTGGGGAGTAATGGGAATAGGAATGGGTTCTGCAATAGCAGCAACAGTTGAGACAGGAAATCCTGTTTTGGCAATAGAAGGTGATAGTGCATTTGGTTTTTCTGCCATGGAAATTGAAACTATATGTAGATACAACTTACCTGTATGTGTAGTGGTATTTAATAATGGTGGCATATATCGAGGAATTGACGTGAACCCTACAGAAGGTGAGGACGTTGCAACAACAGTATTTGTAAAAGATTCAAGATATGACAAATTGATTGAAGCTTTTGGTGGTTTAGGTGTGAATGTCTCATCTCCAACTGAATTGAAGTCAGCGGTTGATGAAGCTATGAATTCTGGGTCTCCAACTTTAATTAACGCAGCAATAGATAGCTCTGCTGGTACAGAGAGCGGAAGAATAGGCAATCTTAACCCTCAAAGACAGATGAAAAAGTAGAATTTAAACCATTAAATAAATGCGGATAAAACTTCTTCATCAAGTGCTTGAAGAGATTCTGAATTACTTGGTCTAGGAGAAAACATGATTTCATCTACTCCAGCATCAATGAATTCGCCAACTCTATCAATTATGTAACTAGCATTACCGGCAACAGTCCCTGATCCAACTTTACTGATAAATTCATCAGTTTCCGATTTGTTATCAGATAGTTTTGTAGGCATTGAAATAGTGTATGTTATTTCTGCAGGGTCTCTTCCTACATTTTCGCAGTGTTGTTTTATTACATTAACTTTATGGTTATATAACTCTAGCGACATACCACCCATAGCTTCGTTTTCTGGTTTTCCAACTGCAAATCCATCTAGATTCCAAACGTCTCCATATTTTGCTAACGTTTTTAAAGTTCTTTTTTCACCCATTCCTCCCACCATAATAGGTATATGTGGTTTTTGAACTGAACCTGGAGAAAGAGGTGCGTTATCTAGTTTGTAGAATTTCCCATCAAAATTTACTGGTTCTGTGGCTGTAAATAATTCGCGAATTAATTTGCAGGATTCTTCAAATCTATTTGATCGCTCTCCTAGAGAATAAAAATCCCATCCGTATGCTTCGTGTTCTCTTTGAAACCATGCTGCTCCAACACTTAAAACAAATCGTCCATTAGAAATTTGGTCAATTGTTGTAGCCATTTTGGCAACTAATCCAGGGTTTCTGTAAGTATTACCATTCACCATATGGCCCATTCTTAGAGTATTCGTCATTCCAGCGACAGCAGCTAATAAAGTCCAAGACTCAAAAATCGGTTGATCTTCAGCACCTTTCCATGCGGCTGGGGGGATAAAATGGTCCGGAAACCAAATGCTACTCCATCTGCCAGAATCCATTGTTTTCATAGCTCCTTGGATTTCTTCCCAAGTAGTTGTGTAACTTGAAACTGATGCACCAAACTTCATTTTTATCTCCTAGAAACTTTATTCAAAGGAAGAGTACACGATATTCCTTAATTTATGCCACAAATCATATGAAGTGAATGGAGTTAATTGAGTGAAAAATGCAACCGTCATGTTATTTGAGGGGTCAACCCAGAAAAAAGTGCTTCCTTTTCCTACCCAAGCTAATTCATTTTTACTTCCTAAGTTTTGAGCTTTGCCTGGATCAGTTAGTATGCTAAATCCTAATCCGAATTCATATCCCTTCATGTTGATGATTCCTAATGATCCCATATCAGTTTTTTTAAATTCCGGGAGATGGGTTGTATGGCTTTGAGACATTAATGAGAAGGTCTTGTCTGAAATCAAATGATTATTTCTGTACTTACCTCTGTATAAAATCATGTCAGCAAACTTCAAATAATCATCTACACTGCTAATAAGGCCTCCTCCGCCTGAATTGAAATTTGGGTTTAATTGCAGTGGGTCAGAATTATATTTCTGGTCTAATATAGGCTCTCCGTTTGCATTGAAATCATACATTGATGCTATTCGAGAATAATTAGATTTATTTAGATCAAAAGAAGTGTCACTCATATCTAACTTCTGAAAAATTTCTTCATCGAGAAAGTTACCTAATGTTTTATTCGTAATTTTTTGGATAATAAAACCTAGTACATCCGTAGAAACAGAATAATTCCATCTAGTCCCTGGTTCAAATAAAAGAGGAGTTTCAGATAAAATATTAATGAGTGATTCTAGACTTTTATGAAAACTACCAATCGTGTTATCTCTGTAAAACTGATCAATTGAATTTTTTTCCATGAATGCATATGTGAATCCAGAAGTATGTCTCAATAAATCTAAAATTGTAATTTCATTGATAGCAGGAATTGTATTTAAATCTCCTGGAGTAATTTCTTTCAGAACATTCATGTTTGCCATTTTAGGTATGAATTGTGAAATTTTATCTTCTAAAGAAATTAATCCCCGATCAACTAAAATCATGAAACCGAAACTGACTATAGGTTTAGTCATTGAATGAATTTGGAATAATGTAGAGCGATCCATAAGGATTTCTTTTTCACGATTTTGGAATCCAAACTTTGAAAAATGGGATTCTGATCCATCTACATGAATAGCTAAGTTTGCCCCTACTAATTGTTTAGAATCAAAAAATTCTTTTTGAATTTTTTGGTCTATCAAAGAAAAATTCATTGTGATGGAGGTTTAGTAGTTAGTCTTAATGTTAAATATCCTAAGACTCCTGCTAATAATGAGGCTATTAAAACGCCCAGTCTTACTGATGTTTGATATTCAGGATCTGTGAAAGCCAAACTTCCAATAAACAAGCTCATTGTAAATCCAATTCCTGTCACTAAAGAAAGACCATAGTACTGAGCCCAAGAAATGTCGGAAGGTAGTTTGCAGATCCTCAATAGGCTTCCTATATATGTAAATAGCATGACTCCTATTTGTTTACCAAAAAAGAGTCCTAATATGATGCCTAAAGTTACAGGGTCCCAAAGAAGATTTAATTTCATTCCTGAAAATGAAACTCCAGCATTTGCAAAAGCGAAAATAGGCAAAATCATGAAATTTACCCAAGGTTCTATTGAATGCTCAAGTTTGTATAAAGGTGAGTGATCTGAGGAGTTTTTAGCGTTGATAGGTATAAATTGTGCTAATGCCACGCCTGCTAAACTTGCATGTATTCCAGATTTGAGTACAAAAATCCACAGTAAAATTCCTACAATAATATAGGGTGCTAATGTCGTGATTTTTCTGTTGTTCAAAACAAATAAAATAGATGTAGCTATTGCAGCAAAAATTAAATAATTAATTGATAAGTCAGATGTATAGAATGACGCAATAATAATTATTGCCATCAGATCATCAATTATTGCAATCGCTACCAATGTTACTTTTAAAGAAATTGGAACTCTATCACCTAATAAAGTGACTACTCCTAACGCAAAAGCAATATCAGTAGCTGTGGGTATGGCCCATCCATTAGTTGTAATTTCATTTCCGAAATTCAAGCTAATGTAAATGACTGCGGGTATCGCGATGCCGCCTATCGCTGCCACAGCGGGTAAGCTAAATTGTTCTCTTGTAGAAAGATGGCCTTGAACTATTTCTCTTTTTATTTCTAATCCAATTAAAAGAAAGAATATAGCCATAAGACCATCATTGATCCAGTGATGTAGATCTTTGTCTATTCCAAAGTCAGATATTTTAATGCTGATAGAGGTGTGTAAAAACTTTGCGTACGAATCGCTTAAAAATGAGTTTTCAACCAGTATTGCGGCAATTGCAGCAGTAAGTAATAAAATTCCTGCAGCCGATTTTAATTGAAAAAATTTACGAATAATGTCTATTGGCATTTTTTATCTCAAGTTTGATGTAATAAGCAGCTATTATCATAGCGTAAAATCTAAATTCTAGAATCTGTTTTTAGTTAAAATAAACCACGTATAATGCGTAAAGATTTTCCCTTGGAGATTTCATGACTTGGTTGGTTTTTAGTTTTCTTAGTGCATTTACATTTTCTGTTGTCACAGTGATGGACAAAATTGTAATTTCTAAGCATGTTTCTAGTGCAAAAGTTTTTATACTTGGTTTGGGTATTACTCAAACAGCAATGGGTTTTTATGTCTTTCCATGGTTAATTAGTCACTATCCTTTGATTCCATCATTGATTGCAGTTGTATCAGGTGTGGTTTGTGGGATTTATTTAATAATAATGTTTATGGCCATGGAGTCTCAGGATGTTTCAAGATTAATTCCGGTAGTTTCTACATATCCAATATTTGTAGCTTTTCTTTCTTATGTTTTTTTAGGTGAGTCAATTGGTATATATGTTTGGTTTAGTATCCTATTAACCGTTTCTGGTGCTGTAATGGTGTCATTGGGGCCATCACAGTCTGGTAGACCTTCAACGAGTATTACATTGATGGTTTTATTGTTTTTTGCAAGTATGTGTTTCGGTTTAAGTCAGTTTTTAGCAAAGATAATTGTTGATGACATGGAGCTATGGCCTCAGTTCATGCTTAGAGGTCTAGGAGTGGGGATGGCATCATTTTTTGTTATTTTTTATCCAGGTGTTAAAACTGGTTTTATTCAATTAGTAAAAACTCCAAAATCTTTCTTGTTATTTTTTTTCTCTGAAGGTATTTTGGCCTTTGCTGCTATTGCATTTTTTTATTTTGCAATTTATGCAGGTGAAGTATATTTAGTGTCTACAGTGATGAGCAGTAGACCTGTGTTCGTGTTTTTTCTTGGCATAGTATTAAGCTTACCTTTTATCAAAATTCTTTCAGAAAGGCTTGAAGGTAAAGCTCTTTATGTACGAGCTGTTGGTACTTTTATGACAGTAGCTGGTGTCAGCGGAGTCGCTTTATTGTAGAATTTTTCTAGCAAACTTTTGAGGAATTGATGACCTGGTTTTTTTATAGCTTAACAACGTCTGTTTTGATATCCGTAATTACTGTATTTAGTAAGGTGATCATCACTAAACATGTGAATACCCCGTTTGTATATATATTTGCTATAGGTGTAATTCATATACTTCATCATATATTTGTTTTGCCATGGTTAATAGGTGCTGATTATCCATTAGTCCCATCTGTGATTGCATTTTTGAGTGGGGTTAGCATGGCTGTTTACGTAATGATTCAGTTTGTAGCGATGAAATATTTTGATATGTCTAGATTGGTGCCTGTATTGACTACATATCCTATTTTCGTAGCTATATTGTCTCAATTGTTTTTGGGTGAAAATATTGCCTTATTTGCATGGATAAGTATTTTAGTTGCTGTTGGTGGGGCTGGATTAGTTTCGTTTGGCCCATCTGAATCAGGAAAAGGCGCTTTAACTATTCCTTTAACTCTATCTTTATTAGTAGCTAGCTTCTTTTTTGCATTAGCTCAATTTTTAGTGAAGTTTATTTCTGAAGATATTGATATATGGCCCCAGTCTTTAATTAGATCATTCGGTGAAATAAGTGTTCTTGGTGTTTTGGTATTTTTACCAAAAGTTAGATCAGGATTTGTTGATCTTATAACAACACCGAAATCTCTTTCGTTATATTTGTTTGCAGAAGGTTTTTTAGCTGGAATAACTCTTATATGTTTTTATTCTGCCATTTATGCAGCTGATGTTTATTTGGTATCGGCAGTGTTGATTACTCGACCACTATTTGTTTTTGTTTTGGGATTAATTATGAGTTTGCCTTTCTTTAATGTTTTGTCTGAAGGGACAAGAGGCAAATCTTTGATCTATAGATTGATTGGAACTGTTTTGACTGTTTTAGGTGTAGGTGGAGTTATATTGTTATAAAATGAAGTAATAATTTAATTCATGTAACAGGTAAATTTGAAAGAAAAAATTGTAATCAATTGGTTTAGAAATGATTTAAGAATTCAAGATAATTTATCACTATATTATGCTTCGAAATTATCAAAAACATTGTGCGTGTATATATATGATGATTCATATGAGCCACAATTTTCACCTGGATCAGCAAGTAAGGCTTGGTTATTTAGATCGTTAAACAAATTAAATGAAACTCTAGATAATAACTTGAAAGTCTTTATAGGAGATGCTGTTAAGGTTTTCGAAAAGCTAACTACCGAGTTTGAAGTGTCAGATGTGTTTTGTAACAAATCTTACGAACCTCATCAAATAGAAAAAGATCTACAAATCAAAAACTATCTGTCTAAAATCGGAATTAATTTTAATTCTTATAATTCTTCACTACTTTGGGATCCTGAAAAAATTTTAAAAAATGATGGTAATCCTTATAAAGTATTTACGCCTTTTTATCGAAAAGGATGCTTGCCTTCTGGTGATCCTCGACCTCCACTGCCTATCTATTCGCCAAATATTTTTAGAGCTGATGATTTGATTTCACGGTTGAATGCTTTAGAAGACCTGATGGATGAATCTTGGAATAACAAAAATCAAACATATTGGAAAGTAGGTGAAGAAGAGGCATTCAATCAATTACAAGTTTTTTTACAAAATGGAATTCAAGATTACAAAGATGGTAGGAATTTTCCTGAAAAACTGAATGTATCGCGTTTATCACCGTATCTGCATTTTGGTGAAATTTCACCAAATCAGATTTGGTATGAAATCAATGATTATGACAATGATAAAAATATAGGTCACTTTAAAAGTGAACTAGGATGGAGAGAATTCTCAAATAACTTACTGTATTTTAACCCGGATTTTCCAACTAAAAACTTCCAACAAAAATTTGATAATTTCCCATGGGAATTTGATAGTGAAATTTTCAACTCTTGGAAAAATGGTACTACAGGCATACCTATAGTTGATGCTGGAATGAGAGAACTTTCTGAAACTGGTTATATGCATAATAGATTAAGAATGATTGTGGGGTCATTTTTAGTTAAGAATCTTTTGATACATTGGAGTTATGGGGCTAAATGGTTTTGGGAATGTTTATTTGATGCTGATTTAGCAAATAATAGTGCGGGGTGGCAATGGATTGCTGGGAGTGGTGCGGATGCAGCTCCCTATTTCAGAATCTTTAATCCAATACTTCAAAGTCAAAAATTTGATCCTGACGGTACATATATCAAACGATTTGTTCCTGAATTATCAAACTTACCTGTTGAGTTTTTGTTTTCACCGTGGGATGTTAATGATTCTGAATTACTGAAATATGATTTCAAAATGGGTGATGACTATCCATTCCCTATTATTGATTTGAAATTTTCTAGGGAACGTGCTTTAGATTCTTTTCAGAAAATGAATGAAATCAATATAGATTCATGAAAATAAATTAGTGTAAACTGTCTCTATTTGAGAGGATAATTTATGGATTTAGAAGCAACAGCGTTAGGGGTTTTAGTTTTAGGTTTATTACTAGGATTGAAGCATGCGACTGATGCAGATCATGTTGTGGCAGTTACAACCATAGTGAATGAATACAAGAATGCGTTTAAAGGCATTTGGGTAGGCGTTTCTTGGGGACTTGGCCATACCTTACCACTTTTGATTTTGGGTTCAGTGATCTTGTTGTTTAAAGATCTTGTTATGGACTCATATGAAGAAATTGCTCCTGTTTTTGAGTTTGGAGTAGGAGTAATGTTGGTGTTTTTGGGCGCCCAAGTTTTTTGGAATTTATATAAGAAAAGATTACATGTTCATCATCATGAACATGATGGTGATCAACATTTGCATATTCATGGAGCCCACGACGAATCAGAAGATTCTTCTATAGAAAAATCTCATTCATTGTTTAATCCCGGTAAACCATTTTTTAGATTCAAATCTTTTGTGATTGGTTTAATCCATGGAATGGCTGGGAGTGCTGCAGTAATGCTTGCTTTGTTAGCTACAATTGATTCGTTTTTTGTAGGATTTGGATACTTGATTTTGTTTGGAGTTGGAACAGTAATCTCTATGGCATTAATTACTGTGCTGTTAAGTCTTCCTTTTGTGATTTCAAACAAAACTGAAAAGTTCCATTTGGTCGTTAACGCTATTGCTGGGACAATAAGTGCTGTTTTCGGTTTTGCGCTTATGTCTGATATCGCTCTAGGAACTCAACTGATTCCATTCTAATAAGCTTTTCTGTTGGAACTTTGAACAAATTATTATATTGCAATAAAAATCAGTTCCTCATTATTGAATTGTAAGCATATTAGCAGGATTTTTGATCATCATTTTGTTGATTATTCTGTCTTCTATTCCTCTCATTTCCATCCAAGGGACAATTCTTTTTAATAAATGATCAAACCCATGTCCACCATATTTTTTTAATCTATGCTTTGTGCATATATCGTGTGCTAATAAAATTTGATCCTCAAAATTATTTTTTATTAAAAATTCAATCATCTTGATTCTTTCATGATCTCCTGGCATGTAAGTTTCAGGTGCTAGAGGATAATATTGGCTTTCATGTCCCCACAAGTCTAAATTCAAGTAAACTCCAGTTTCAGCTGTTTCTTTTAAGATGGAATAATCAAATATGGTTCTATCAATATGGCCCATTACGACATGATTTAGATCAGCACCTAATCGATCAATAAATTCTATTATTTCTAAAGGAGCATATTGATCTCTGCCAGGGTGTATTAGTAAAGGTAATCCTGTAGTTTTATGGGCCAAAACAGATGCTTCCATAACTGTTTTTTCATTATCTGTCCAAGGCCACGAGCACCCTATCTCACCTATAATTCCAGATTTCACACTTGTATCATCAGCGCCAATTGTAATATCTTTCATAATTGATTCGAATAAAGATTCTATCCCATCAGATGTATAGTTTTTTCTTTGGGCTAATTCAACATAAAACCCTGATCCCATTACAATATTTATACCGGTTTTAGAACTGATTACCTTAAGTTTTTCAGGATCTCTTCCTAGGCCGATATTAGTTACATCAACTATAGTTTTTCCACCAGAATTTCTATAATGATTTAACTCATTGCAGGCATCTTCTAAATCATCATATTTAAGGTTGTCTTTAGATGATGCCCAATTGAATCTAACCCAACCTAAATTATCGATACTGATTTTTTCATCCATTTTTGAAATATCTTTTGAATCAATTGGTTCAGTCAAAACTGCATTAAAATCAATAATTATATGATCATGGGTAGTAGTATTCCCTACTGTATTAGGTTCAATAGGACCTAATACAGTCATTACTTTCCCTTGATTTTTTTTATTCAAATCTGTTGTATGTAGGGTTGATTAATATTTCATTTATAGTGACATGAGGTGGTTGTTGCGCCACGTATAAAACTAACTCACCCAAATCATCTGATTGAAGAATTCTTGCCCTATCTTCTTCGCTGACTGCAACTGGACGATTGTCTAAGATTGGAGTTGCAACTTCACCCGGACAAATTGATGTGGCTCTAATTCCATTATTTCTTTCTTCTATTATTAAACTTTCAGTCATAGCATTCATTCCATGTTTTGCTGAAGTATAAGCAGGGCCAGTTAATTTGCCTGCTCTTTTACCTGCCATGGATGAAATGTTGATTATTAATCCACCACCTTGCATTCTCATTCCTGGAAGTACTGCTTGGCAACAATAAAATGCACCATTAAGATCGATGTTAATTACACTATCCCAATCTTCAATAGAAACATTGGGCCAGTTTCTGTTTTTTATATTAATTCCAGCACTAAAAACACCAATGTCAATTCGGCCATATTTTGCAATGATTTCGTTAGCAACATTTTCTACATCATCGTTATTAGATACATCTAACGGGTGAATTGAAACATTGCTTGAATTGATTTTTGAAGCTACATCTTCTAGTACTGATTTTCTTCTGCCTGATAATGCAACTTTGCATCCAGCTTCAGCTAATTTGATAGCTGCTCCTTCTCCAATTCCTGTTCCTGCACCAGTTATCCACACTACTTGTCCATTTAAGTCTTGTAGCATATTTTCCTCCAGTATTGTAATTATCAAAATACTGTAAATGACATATGAATCTTTTTCAAATTATGATTCAATACAGCAAAAGGAGCAGTTATGACTAGAATAAATAAATGCATAGAATTACTAGAACAAAATCAAGCTATATTTGCTATTCCCGCTATTGAATTAACTTATGAATGCGGATTAGAAATGTCTCAAACATGGGCTGACATGATTCAGGTAGATTTTGAACATGATCCATTTGATACTGTTGGATTAAGGGAATTTATGAAGGGATTAAAAGATGGAGGGTTAACTCCAAGTGGTCATTTAACTCCTACGGTTATCACAACTGTTCCTTCAAATTGTAAGACTCCAGATGAAGTTATTTATAACGCATGGCAAATTAGACATGTTTTATCAACGGGTGCTCACGGGATTTTACATACTCACACTAGACGAGCAGATGCAGTAGCTATGTTTGTTGCAGCTACTAGATATCCTTTTCAGCATTTAGGAAGAGATCATGGTATTCCAGAAGGATTGAGAGGGCAGGGAGGACAAAAATTTCCTGCAAAATTATGGGATATGGATCCTGTTGAATATATGAGGATAGCTGATCCTTGGCCTTTAAATCCTAAAGGAGAATTGATGCTCGGTCTGAAAATAGAAGATAGGTATTGTTTAGTGGATGCAGACAATATTGCCGCTGTTTCAGGGATTTCATTTGCTGAATGGGGTCCAGGTGATATGGGAATGTCATTTGGTCATTTAGATCAACACGATCCTCCTTATTCTGACGAAATGAATGATGCTAGAGAAATCGTAAAAAATGCTATTGATAAATCCGGGTTAGCATTTTTGTGTGGTTGGAAAGACTCAAGTATGAATGAAGAACAGCAAACTAGATTTTGTTTGGATGAATTAGGAGCTAGAGTCCTTCACGTATCTGATTCTAATCTTGCTAATGAAATTCGAATCGAAATGGGTCGAGAAATGCCTTGGTAATTGTTCTAGTGTAATATTAATAAAAGAGAGTTTTTATGAAATCCGCACTTGAATATTTAGGTAAAAGTTTGACTAATAGTTTGTCTTATTCTTCTGAAGTTCTATTTGAAGTTGGAGAAACTAAAAGCATGAGTAGTTTTGAGTTAGAAATGACTTCGTGGGCAATGGCTTTTTATGTTTTTTCTGAAATCGAATTATCACTCCCAATTTTAACTAAAAATGATTTAGATGAAGACTTTTTGTTAAAAGTGAGTGAGTTTAATAACGAACAATTGATGGAAGTCACTCAATCTGTTTTTGATACGGTTAATGAAGAAGTCAGCCAAGGCGTTTTAATTCCCAGAGTCAGAGGCCATATATTGAGAACCGTTTCTTTATTGAACTTGAAACTTCAAAATCATTTAGATTTTGTTGAGAAATTTAGAGCTTCTCCAGAATCAGAAAATTCTATTCAAGATTATTTTAAAAATGAATCTGAAGAATTTAAAGAATGGATGATTAGATTCTTGGAAGAAGAAGATCAAAAAGATTTGATGAATCAATTAGTTTAAAGAGGTAACATGACTCTCATTACAGACAAAATTCAACAATTAGAAACCCCAATTGACGTTATGTTTTTGATGCATAAAGTGTTCTTGACTCAATCTGAAAAAGCTTCTGAATTAGCAAAAAATGCTATAGAAACAAATGACTTGAAAGAGTTTAAGTCTGTTTTAGACAACTGGCTAAAATTACTTTTGTATCACTATCAAACTGAAGATGAATTCATGACAGGTCCATTAAAAGAAAAAGAATACCATGATGGTCGTTTGGGTTTGAGAGACAATGTTGCAGAACATGATGAGATTAGGTCAAAAGGAGATATAGTTTTAAACGATTATCAAAAGACATTGAATCCAAAGAATATGACAGTTCAAGAAATATTAGAAATGGATGATTTAGAGCACTTAAAAGTAATGGATAAAATTTCAGCAGTCCAAAATTCTATAGTTGATGCTTTTGGAGCAGAAAAATTAAAAGCACGTTCTTTGAGAGGTTTATATCAAAGTGTTTTAGAGTTGAAAGTTGTTGAATTTGATCACTTTGAAAACGAAGAAGCATTTGTTCTTACGCTCGTTAGAGAGCAAATGACCTATGAGCAACAGCTTCAATTGACAGAAAAATTATTGTTTGATTCTACTGACCAGAATGAAAACTGGATAGTGGATTTTTTGTTTTCAGTTTTAGATGATGATGAAAGCAGGTTACTTGAAGAATTGATATCCGAAATTAAAGGATAGCTCTACCACAAATCATTTCCCCATGGTGCTCTGTCTGTCGAAAACATTAAGTTTGCTTGAGAGATTACATTATGTGAAATTTCTTCTACCCTACCAGCTTTTTGTAACACTGAAAAATTAATTCCACCTAAATAAGTTGCTCCTAAGTCTCGAACATTTAGAATGATGTCGGGATCTTCGGTGGTTTTTATACACTCGCTTTCTCCATTTTCACTAGAAATTGAATATGTATTGTTATTCCAATCTAGAAAATCATCTACAACTTTAATGTTAATAGAGCCATCAATCCCGTATTTTCTGTTTGTAAGCGCTTCTTGAACATTTACTAAGCGAACCCAATTTTGATCTTTTGATTTTGCATTTAGTCTTCTGGGGTCTGCTAATATCCATTTAAGATCTTCATCAGTTGGTCGTTGGTAAGCTTTGATATTTTTGGTCAAATCCATTTGTAGACAAAATTGCCAAAGAGATTTGTAGGATTCTAAGTTTGTAGACATTAATTCTATGACATGTAGAGTTGAATCATCTATTCTGAATCTGACATACCCAAGTAATTCTGTATCTTTTGTATATTTAACATTCCAAATACCTGTTTCTATCCGATTGTCCCATGAAGGCAAATCAAAACGTGCCTCCCACCATTCTTGAGTTCTTTCGATCATCCCATTTCTGCCTAAAATTGCACGAGAATATATTTTAGGGAAAATATTTTTAGCTTCATTTCTTTCTATAAATGAAAGTTGGCCTGATGGTTCAAAAGGTTCAGCAAATTTAGAGTGACTCCTTTCAATTTCTAATGTGTCATTAAAAGATGCCATTCCATATCCATATCTTCCATAAATTATGCTTTCAGTTGCTTGTAGCACTGCTAGGGGTTCTTCTCGTTCGTGGATGTTTTCTAATTGGAATTTCATCATTTTACGATTAAGACCTTTACGTCGGTGAGTTGCTTGAACAGAAACTGAAGCTACTGCTGCTATTTTTGAAGTAGCACCTGGTATATTCATCACCATCGGGTAACTCAATGCATTTCCTACTACTTGGTCTCCATCCATAGCCATAATGTTTCTATCTGGGGGGAAAATATTTTTATGGGCAATATAAATAGGATCATCAACAGTGACAAAAGTATTTAGTCCTCTAGAGCTAATAGTTTTTACGTATGGGAAGTCATCCCAAGTACTGTATTTTAATTCGATAGTCATATACGATCCTTGTTTATTTCACAAACAAAATTACTTGATTATGATATCTCAAATTGGAAACATTTATGAATAAAACAAATCAAATTTGGAAAAATCCTAAGATTTGGACTTTAGCAATTGCAGAAACTTTAGTGTGGTCGGGACAATTTTATCTTTTCCCTGCATTGTTATTGGAATGGAATCAATCTTTTGAATGGTCTGTAGCACTAATTTCTGGAGCTTTTTCATTATCGCTTTTAGCATCTGCATTCTTTAGCATTTTTGTAGGGCGAATTATAGATAGGGGTAAAGGTAGAATTCTAATGACCTTCTCAGCTTTAATTGGGGGATTGGTTTTGATTTTTCTATCACAAATTCAATCGATTGGTTTATTTTATTTATCCTGGTTTCTTTTAGGACTTACTACTTCTGGTTGTTTGTACCCAGCATGTTTTTCTTATTTGACTAACGTTTATAAAGATGATGCTAAGAGACCAATAATGTTAGTCACTTTGTTGGGAGGTTTTGCTGGAACAATTTGTTATCCCATAACTAGTTATTATGTTGGATTATTTGATTGGCAATTTGCTGTGATATTTTGGGGACTAGTTAATATCTTTATATGTGCACCATTATTTAAATACTCTAATTTAGAAAAAACATTTCAGATTCACAAAAATGTTACTAAAAACGAAAAACTGAACCGAACAGATATGTTGACGTTTTTTAAAAATCCAATTTTTATTTTGATAGCTATATCATTTACTCTAGTTGCTACAAATAATGGAATGGTGGTAAGTCAAATCTTCCCTTCTTTAGAAAGTAGAGGCTTTTCCATAGTTCTTACGGTATTCTTTGCATCTCTTTTTGGACCAGCGCAAGTAGCTTCAAGATTATTAGTGTTTATATTAGATTCATTTGATCGTACTAAGATTTCTGTTTCAATTTTATTTCCTGTAGCTTTATTTATTATGGGATTCGCAAGTATTTTATTCATGATCGGTAAGGGTAATTTCGTTTTGATATTTTTGTTTGTAGTTATTCAAGGTGGTGCTTGGGGATTAATGTCATTTATGACACCAGAAGTTACATGGAAATTTTTAGGATTTAAAAATTTCGCACTTATACTCGCTTTGGTGAGTTTCGGAGGAAAAATTGGAGCTGCTTTTGCGCCTCTATTAGCAGGATTTTTAGGTCAATATTTTGGTTACAATATTTTGATGTTAGTTACAGGATTATTAGTAATAATTGCGGGAGTGAGTTTTTTGATAGTTCTTTTAATTACTAATTATTCAAATCGTATTCTTGGATCAAAAATCGCATAAGTCACATCTATAAATAAATTGATGAAAGTCCATATGATTCCATAAATTAATATTAGATTTTGGGCCATCAAAGTATCTCTTTCAGCTATAGCACTAACTAGTAAACTACCTAGCCCTCTAATTCCCATAGCGCTTTCTACAGCTATAGATCCACCAAGAAGAAATCCGAAAATTACACCTGAATATGTGATTGTTGGGATCATTGCATTTCTTATCGCATGTCTTGAAACAACAGTACTTTGGTCTAATCCCTTAGCTCTGGCTGTTCTGATGTAATCTTCTGACATGACTTCGAGGACAGTTGCTCTCAGCATCCTAGCTAATGGAGCTGCAGCTCCTAATGCTATTATTACACTAGGTCTCCATATAATACTAAGATTTTGTAATGGGTCTTCCCATAATTGGATTGTCCAGGAAGGAGGGTGGTATCGAAATACTAAGACTGAAAATACTACTACTAACATTCCTAACCAGAAATTAGGAACAGCAAGGAAAAATATAGTAGCTAGTCTGGAAATATGGTCCATGAAAGAATTTTTATATAGGGCGCTTGTTAACCCTACTGGAATGGCTATAACCCATGAAAGTATTGTAGCTAAAATAGCAATTTCAATAGAAGTAGGAGCTCGGTGAGCTAACATTTCACCCACAGTCATAGTTCTAAAAAAAGATTTACCCATATCACCAGTTAACACGCCACCTATCCATCGGAAATATTGCACATATAGAGGGTCGCCTAATCCTAACTCTCTAATTATATTGGCGCGTTGTTTTTCAGTTAGTGCAGAAACTTCTCCAGGGCCATAAAAAGACGTTAATGGGTCGCCAGGTATTACCCTCATTGCTAAGAAGATAATAAGAGTAATCGCTATAACAGTTGGGATTGAGTAAAGTAGCCTTCTAAGTAAATATTTAGTCATTAAATTTACTTAGGATTTTATAGACCTCTTCCTCTTAAGCGTGGGTCCATTTCATCTCTCAATGCATCTCCTAACAGGTTAAAAGCCAATACTGTGATTGTTATTGAAACTCCAGGGAATGTAACGAACCACCATAAAGGTTTAAATGAACCAGCATTTGCTAGAGCTAACATGTTACCCCATGTTGCTGCAGGAGCAGGAACTCCAGCTCCTAGGAATCCTAATGATGCTTCAATAAGAATAGCAACACCTAAGTGAGCTGTAGCTAGCACCATATATGGAGCAAAACATTGAGGAGCCACGTGTCTAAACATTATGCGCAGACTTGAAGCACCAGTAGCTTTTGCTGCTAGAACATAATCCATTTGAGAAATAGTTAATGCAGCTGATCTCATTACACGACCACTTAACGGTATACGCGTAATTGATATTGCAAAAACTACAGTCCAAAGATTCGCACTAAAAGCAGCAAGCATTAAAAGAGCCAAAATTAAATCAGGAAATGATTGGAGTATTTCTAATAAACGTTGAATTATCAGGTCTGTTTTTCCACCTAGATAAGCACCCATAATTCCTAATGCTGAACCTACACTAGTACCAGCAGCAACCGAAACCATGGCTACAATAAGAGATCTTTTTGTTCCCATTATGATTCTACTGAATATGTCTCTACCAGTTTGGTCTGTTCCAAACCAATGATCCCCATTTGGAGGACCTGACATATATGTGTAATCACCCTGAGTTTCTGACCAACCAGTAAGTAATGATATATCGCCGTTTTTACCGTCACCTACTAGCAGATCAGATGTGATTGCTACAAATAGTAAGAAAATAACTACAATCAATGAAACTCCACCAAGTGGGTTTCTTTTGAAAAATCCTTTTAGATTTTGCAATATATCAGCCATTTTTATTCATACCTTATTCGTGGGTCAAGCCATGCATATGTTAGATCCACAGCTACGTTAATAAATGTCCAAATTAATCCATATAATAGAACTAAATTTTGAACCACAATTACATCTCTTTCAGTAATGGCAACAACAAGAATTTCTCCAAGTCCTCTAGCACCCATAGCTTGTTCTACTGCTACAGATCCTCCTAATAAGAATCCAAATATGATTCCTGAATATGTGACTGTAGGTAAAATAGCATTTCTTATAGCATGCCTTGATACTACGGTAGTTTGAGAAAGTCCCTTTGACCTTGCAGTTCTAATGTAATCTTCAGACATGACTTCGAGAACAGTTGCTCTCATCATTCTTGCTAATGGTGCAGCAGCACCAAGAGCTAAAATAATTGCTGGTCTCCAAATAATCCCTAAGTTACCTAATGGGTCTTCCCATATTTGAATCACAAATGGTGCAGAGTGGTATTTGAATACTAAAACAAAGAATACAACAGTTAGCATAGCTAACCAAAAACTAGGAACTGCCAAGAAGAATATTGTGAAAAATCTTCCTACATAATCTAGTATGCTGTTTCGCCGTAAAGCGCTGATCAGTCCAACAGGTATTCCAATTACCCAAGACAGGAGTGTAGCTAACAGAGCTATTTCAACTGAAATAGGAGCACGGTGAGCTAGGTATTCACCTACGGTCATAGTCCTAAAGAATGATTTACCTAAATCTCCTGTTACGACTCCTCCAACCCATCTGAAATATTGAACATATAAAGGATCAGAAAGACCCAGTTGGTCCATTATTGCTGCTCGTTGCTTAGGAGTCAAAGCAGAAACTTCGTCAGTTCCATAAAATGCAGTAAGTAAATCACCAGGTACTACTCGCATCACAATAAAAATGATCACAGTAATTGCTATGATTGTAGGGACTGAATAAAGCAGTCGCCTTAATAAGTACTTTCCGATTGTAGGTCTCCTATTCTAGATCTTTGTAACAATCAACACACAGAAACTCCTGAGATTCAGGAATTTTTGTTTATTGATTCTTGCTTTTTCTATAAGAGAGGTGAGCCATAACAGCCCACCTCTCTAATTTCTACTGTAGGTTAACAATAGTTAGGGGGTTTATTTGTCAAACCACCAAGTACCACGTCTTTCAGCGTTGTACAAACCTTGCATACCAGGGAAGTCATATCCCTTGATGTAGCTTTGGTAGCCATCAACAAAGTCTTCCCATAGTAATGGAGACAAAGGCATATATGTATCAAGGTGCAAATCCATTTCTTGAGTCAAAGCTAATCGCTTTGCTGGATCTAGTTCTGCGTCAATTTGATCAATTAAGCTATCTGTCTTTGGGTCTCCCATTTTACTGAAGTTAGTTTTTCCTTCTGAATGGTACCAAGGTCGAGCATATGCTGAAGGATCAGCGAATGCATAAACTAGAGGTCCCATACTGATGTCGAAGTCACCTTCTTCAGTCTTTTCAATCCAAATTGAGTATTCTACTTCTTCTTGTGAAACTTTGAAGTGAGGAGAAGCATCAACTTGAGCAGCTGTAATGTCACCCATTACTTTCTGCCATCCATTGTTAGTGTGTAAAACTCTAACTGGAGTTTCTTCAGCAATTCCTGCAGCAGCTAACATTTCATTAGCTTTTGCAATTTCTGCATCTTTCTCAGGTCCTGTTGGAGCCATACCAGGTCGTTTTCGAGCATCCTCAATAGGAAGCGCGTATTGGCTGAAGTATGGGCTGAAACCGAATCCTGCGAAGAAAGGCCTTGTGTCCTTTGTAGCTTTAACGAAAGAATCTCTATCAAATAACATATTTGTAGCTTTTCTAACTTCAGCATCCTTGAAAATACTTCCATCTGTGAATGTGTTATACCACATCGCAATGATAGTAGTTTGAGGGAATCTGACAGGAACAATTCCTTCTGGGGCATCTTGTACCCACTCATAGTAACTCTGAGGGTCGATTCCTCTAGCATAGTCAAACTGACCAGTTAGTAGTCCAGCAACTCTCTGTTGAGCACCAGCACTTCCAGACATGTGGTAAACATTTACACCATCAAGATATGGAAGATTTGTGTTCCAGTAGTCAACGAACTTTTCTGATTCCCACTTTTCACCGTCTACGTGACCAGTATATTTAAATGGTCCTGTACCAGGATAGTCTGGGGACTCTTTCAAGTCATCGTTTCTTTCTTTAAGAGTGTCTTCACTAACAATTACGTTGAATCCACTTGCCAAAGCCTGTAAGAAATAACCGCCTGAAACACCACGTTTCATGCTGAAATTAAGAGTGTTGGCATCTGGAGCAGTGATTGACTCAACTGCTGTGAATAGTCCTTGACGTCGGCTATTAACATTTTCCGCTGGGAAAATAATTCTGTTATATGTAGCCAAAGCATCTGCAGAATCAAAGTCAGATCCGTCGTGGAATTTAACGCCTTGCCTTAAAGCGAAAGACCATTCTGTTCCATCTGAGTTAGATTCCCAAGACTCGGCAAGACCACCGTTAATAATAGCTCGGTCAAAGTCCAACGGGTCATTCATAACCAATAGGTCAAACAGTGGACACTGAGGTGTACAGTTATTTGTTGTTCCTGACTGGTGCATGTCATAGTGTGGTGGCTTTGCTACCCAAGCGTAATCTAGGGTACCTCCATTCTTAGCATTAGCTTCAGGAGCTTTCAATAGGTCTGCTGCTTGAGCACCAATTTTTGCTTCGTTAGCTGTTGCTGTAGGAGGAGTAGGGGTTGGCTCAGCTGCGACAGCTGCCGCACCAGTTGCTGGAGCTGGAGCTGCAGATGAAGCTTCTTCATCATCAGATCCACAGGCAACTGCAAAGATTGCAAGGCTAGCAATCAAGCTGAAGGCCAATAGTTTAGATACTTTCGTATACATATATTCTCCTTTTTTGTTTTCCTAGAATGTTTACTTATAAAACATTCCAATCTTATAAATAAGACGACAAATGTCGAAAAATTCATTGCAACACTGTAATTCATACATATTAAATATGCAACAGTTAATTTTGAGATGGATTTCATGGAAATTGATTCATATTTGTCGATTTTATTCTTAGAGTTTTCTTAAAAACCTCTTAGAGTTTTCACAAATTCAAATACTAGTCTTGTTAGTGACATGAATTTTATGGAATTTGATGCTTTTGGTGAGCTAGTAATAGATAATATAAATAGGAGAGGTGATTATTGAAAAAAAATAAAAATTTTGTTGTCCTTTTTTTGTTATCAATATATGTATTTATGTTATTGATTTCCTGTCGTAATTCAGGTAGCTCACAAACTCCCGGATTAACTGAAGATCAACAATTATATGTGGTTTCTATTAAAGATTTAGTGAAGAGTGTTTCTGTAAGTGGTAATTTGAATTATTCGAATGTAGAAAAATTATCTTTTCCTTCTGCAGGAAAAATCACTAGTTTGGCCGCTGACGATTCAAATCCCTTTAATGTTAAATCAGGTGAATTAATTGCATCTCTAGATGAAGAATCTATTGCCATTCTTGAACAGGCATTAATTCAAGCAGAGATAGATTTAAATACAGCCAATCAAAAGTTGATAGATTTTCAAAATATCGAAAGTCAAAAAACAATTAATGAGGCGAAATTAGACGTGACGGCTGCCCTGAAAAATTTACAGGAATCAGAAAAGATACTGTCAGAACTAAATAGTGATAATCCTCCTAAAATTCAATCTTTTAAGAACATACTTTCAAATAAACAAGTACTAGTGAAAGGTAAAGAATCGGAGATTGAAACCTCCAAATCATATGTTATAAAAATGGAAGCAGCTCTTGATACATCTAAAACTACTTACGAAAGTTCATTATTAGTCCTAGATGCTAAGAATAAAACTTTAAATGATGCAAATCTTGCTTATGAAAATGTTCTTCAAAAATGGTTTGGAGCTTCAATACCTAACGATTCAAAATATATAAATATGTCACCAGAAAACATTTATCAAGATCTGGGTATAGATTTGTCTTATCTGTACGATCGTACAAAACGACGATTGCAAATAGAGTCTTTTAAAGATTTAGCTAATACTTCTAGTGAAGGTACTGTAAACAGTTGGATCGAAACTCCTTATGAATTAGTCGCATTGACATGGTTGGCTTGGCATCCAGGCTTAATTGTGGGAGTTTGTGAACCTGCACAACTAATTACTATTGGAGGATTTTGTGTTTCTAGAGAAATTGAAGATGCTTGGATTTTAAAACAAAATGCTAATGGTGATATGAATAAACAGTTGTCAGTCGTGAACTCTACTGAGTCTGAAATCACCACCTATCAATCTAACTTGTTAAAGTCTCAAACAGATTTGGAAAATTCTAAAAAAGCTTTAGATATTCTTATGTCTGATGAGATAATTGCAGAAAATGAATTGTCATACGCATTAGTACGAATTAATGATGATATTGAAGCCCAAGATTTAACAGTCAAAGTTAACCAAGGTAAATTTAATTCAGCAGAATCTGACTTAACTTTTGTGATTAGTAAATTAGAATTAGATGAAAATTTAATTGAAGCTAAAATCAAAAAAGCTCTAGTTAGTTTTGATCAAGCTAAAGAAAATTTAAAGAATTCAAAGATTTATGCCCCTTTTAATGGTGTGCTGACCATGTCTGTATTTAATGAAGGGTCTTCAGTTATAGCAGGTCAAATTATTGCTCAAGTATCTTCGTTTGATGAAATTCAATTTGAAGGTAACGTTTCTGAATCAGATGTATTGTTAATTAAAGAAAGCATGTTATCGGAAATAGAAATAGATGCAGACAGAAATTTAACTGTCTTAGGTGAAGTTTCTCATGTTTCTCCTAAATCATTTACTTCACAAGGGTTAATTACATTTCCTATAGAAATTCCAATTAATATGCCGTCTGACATTGAATTGAAAGAAGGAATGTCAGCTGTTGCAGAAGTAGTTTTGTATAAAGAACAGGATCGGATTTTAGTTCCTCTTGATTCAGTGAATACAGTTGGAGATATAAATAAAATCAATGTGTATGCAAATGAAACCATTGAGGAAAGGATAGTGGAGTTAGGTGGCAATGACGATTTTTGGGTAGCAGTTTTGTCTGGAGTTGAAGTTGGAGAAAAAATTGTGATTGAAAGTGCGTTAACTGGTACAGAAGAATTTGAAATTGATTGGGAAGACTAAATGGATTTTCATAATTCATTAATTAATCTTAGCGAAGTTAGAAAACTATATTCTATAGGTGACATTGAGGTTGCTGCTTTAGATGGAGTTGATTTGGAGATTAAAGCAGGCGAATTCATTTCGATTACAGGTCCATCAGGGTCAGGTAAATCAACTTTGATGAATATTTTGGGATGTTTAGATGTCCCATCTCAAGGAGAATTTTATCTTGATGGAAATGATGTCAGCAAACTTTCTGATGGTGGTTTGGCAAAAATTCGTAATAAAATGATTGGTTTTGTGTTTCAAACTTATAACCTTTTACCAAAACTAACTGCTTTACAAAATGTGGAATTACCATTGATCTATGGGAATGTAATAAAAAGAAAAGAAAATGCGTTGAAAGCTCTAGAGTTAGTGGGACTAGGAGATAGAGTAAAACATTTGCCTACGGAACTTTCAGGAGGCCAACAACAGAGGGTTGGGATTGCTAGAGCTTTAGCAACTAATCCTTCAATTTTATTAGCAGATGAACCCACAGGTAATTTGGATTCTTCATCTACAGAAGAAATTATGAAATTGATTGAAGAATTGAACAAAACACAAAATATAACTGTAGTTTTAGTTACACATGAAAATGATATTGCTAAAAGAGCTAAAAGATCAGTTCATATAGTTGATGGAAAAATTGTAAAAGATGTTTTGATGGGGGCAACTAAATGAAGTTTCTTACAATTTTCAGAATGGCTTTGTCTGCTTTGGGTAATAACAAATTAAGGTCAGGTTTAGCTTTATTAGGAATTGTTATTGGAATCACTGCTGTTATATCTCTAATGTCTATAGGCAAAGGGATCCAGGCATTCATAGTTGATAGCTTGGAGAATCAGGGTTCTAATCTTGTTCTGTTGATTCCTAAAGAACCTGAAAAAGAAAACGACAGATGGAAGTTATTTAATCTTTCTGATGTAGAGGCATTAAAAGATAAAAATAATGCTCCTTCTATATTGGATGCAGTAGCGGAAAAAAGTTGGTCTGGAAAAATAGTGTTGGGTGACAAAAGTATTAATTCAACTGTATTGGGAATTACTGATGGCTATTACAACGTAAGTAATTTGGATTTAGGGTTTGGGATTTTTATTACTGAGACTCATCAAAATGATTACAGAAAAGTTATGGTTATTGGTACAAGAATTGTTGAAAAATTGTTTGATAATCAAAATCCAATTGGTCAACAACTAAGGGTTTCAAATCACCGATTTACTGTTGTGGGAGTTATGGAAGAACAGGATAATCCTGGATGGGGAGTTGATCCTAATAAAACAGCATTCATACCCATTACTACTATGTATGAAACACTTTCTCCTGTGAGGCCTTATGGGCAAGTAGATAAAGAAGTGGATTGGATTAAAGTCCAAGCTGTAAGTTTTGAGGATGTGCCAATGGCTATGGCAGAAACTGCAAAAATTATGAGGTTTCAAAATAGGATTTCCATTGGCGAAGATGATGATTTTGTTGTTACGAATCAACAAGAAATTTTGGATAGTTTGCAAACTATTATTAATGCGATCATTTTCTTTTTGACTAGTATTGCAGCTATCTCTCTTTTGGTTGGAGGAATAGGTATTATGAATATAATGCTTGTGTCTGTTACTGAGAGAACACGAGAGATAGGTATCAGAAAAGCATTAGGTGCCAAAAGGTCAGACATATTGTATCAATTTGTAGTTGAGGCAATATTATTGACAGGTACAGGGGGAATATTAGGTATTGCATTGGGCTATGGAGTTTCTGTAGCTCTTGATGGTATTCCTTTTGGTGACGGGGGAGTTTTAGAGACTGCTTTCACATTAGATATTGCCTTTTTAGCTCTAGGGGTTTCTGCGGCAATAGGATTGTTTTTTGGAATATTCCCAGCCTATCGTGCAGCTAAGCTACATCCGATAGAAGCTCTAAGGTATCAATAAAAGTTTGACACATGAATCAAAAGAAATTTGAGAAATTAATGAAAGATACCTCTGATTTATCCAGTATGGATTTCAGAGGAAGTGATTTTAAAAATTTGGACATATCTGAATTAGATTTGAGGTATGCGTGCTTTACTAATTCCAAATTTGAAAATGTTAATTTTATTAACTGCGATTTAGGAGCTGCAGATTTTTCTTCTTGTGAGTTTTTTAAAGTGACTTTTGTTTCAGTTGATTTAAGATGGAGTGTTTTTGAATCCTCAAACTTAAATGATTTTATTTTTGAAAGAATAAATGGATTGGAATCAAATTTTCAGAATTCAAATTTTGAAAATGTGAATTTTAAAAACGTAGACATTCGAAGATGTAAATTTAATCATTCAAAATTGATGAATGTTGACTTTATTGATTCTAATTTAGCCCAATGTGTTTTTACAGATTGTGACAATATAGAAGTAAATTATAACGAGTCAAATTTATTTAATGTAAAAAACTAAGACATAAAAAGTTTGATGTTGGCATGAGGGAAATCAATAGATATTATTGCTCCACGTTCTTTTTGTAACGTTTTTTCATAAGATTCATAGTTTGCATTATTTTCATCTAATATGTGAGGACAGTCTTTTCTTTTTTCTAGATGAGGACATAAATGCAAATCTTGCTGATAATCCCAAAATCCAACCATTTTCATAGGTATAAACATGGTTTCAGCTACTATTCGTAAGTCTGACATGATTTCAGTTGGTCGATATTCACCTGAAGACTCTACATTAAATACTATTTCATGCATTTATGATTCCTTAAAATGGTCCCAACCTTTGTGATCAAATTTAATTTTGTTATTCGAATTATCGACTAAAGATATTTGGGTGTCAGATATTTTTGTGATTTCTCCAATTATTGTAATTTGAGAAGTGGCGTTTTCTTGTAATTGTTTTATATTGTTGTGATTACCAGTAAATAATAGTTGATAATCTTCACCCCCAGAAAGACATAATTGGATCCATTCATTTGGGAATATTGATTTCAGGTTTGTGTCTGTGGGTATTTTATCTACGTTTACGATAGCGGATACTTTACTTGAGTCACAAATATTAGATAAATCTCTTAATAGGCCGTCACTCACGTCTGTACATGTTGTGATGCCGCAGTCTAAAATTTTTCCACCTAGTTCAATTTGAGGCTCAGGTTTGAAATGGCTTGTTAAAAATGGAAGAAATTTTGATGATTTTTCTGATTCGTTTTCGTATAGAGATATATCAAAATCAGAAATTAATTTTAATCCTGCAGCTGAAGAGCCAATTTCTCCTGAAACAATAATTAAGTCACCTGGTACAGCATTGCTTCTCATTAAAGTAGAAGTTTGATTGTTTTGTCCTATTACAGAAATGGAAATGAAGAACTCTTTTGATTTAACAATGTCTCCACCAATTATTGAACCCCCATATTTACTTGTAATAGCACCAAACCCCTCGTAAATATTTTCTAAATCTTCAATCTTTTGGTTTTTTTTCACTCCAAGAGTTATTGAAACTGCTAATGGTTCACAACCCATTGCAGCAATGTCACTATAGTTTGAGGCAAGAGCTTTCCACCCTAAGTTGTACATCGAGATTTGATCGTAAATAAAGTGGACATTTTCCACTAGTGCATCTGAACTGATTACTTGATTTTTGGATTGAGGTGTCAATACAGCAGCATCATCACCAATTCCAAGTTTTATTTGAGCATCAGTAACAGTACCTGAAGATTTTAATACTTTTTCAAGTCTTGAGATTAATTCAAATTCGCTGATTTCTGAAACTAGTGTCATATTCTCATGATTTTAATTCATATGAAAAAAATTATCTTGTTGGAGTTGGAGTTGGTGTGTATGAATAATTTCCAGAAGAATTTTCAGTACCAGGCTTTTCTAGATACATTGAGATGCCTCCGTTATTCGAGCATGTTGTTCCGTCCCAAGGATTAATATTATAGCTTTTTGTTCCATCTACACACTCTGCTGTGGGGTATTTTGATTGAGGAGCTTGAGTTGAGTATGGAGTAGGTATAGCAGTAGGTATAGCAGTAGGTATAGCAGTAGGTATAGCAGTAGGTATAG
>CAJWPE010000011.1 GCA_913045625.1 uncultured Chloroflexota bacterium
CAGGAATGAAATCTCCTAAATGACTATCTTCTTCTTCTCCAATAGGAGTTTCAAGTGAAACGGGTTCTTGAGATATTTTAAGGATTTCTCTAACTTTATCAGGAGAAATTTCCATTTCTAATCCGATTTCTTCACTAGTGGGTTCCCTGCCATATTCTTGAACCAATCTTCTTGTAACTCTTAAAAGTTTATTAATAGTTTCAACCATATGAACTGGAATTCTAATAGTTCTAGCCTGATCAGCTATAGCCCTAGTAATTGCTTGTCTAATCCACCAAGTTGCATAAGTACTAAACTTATAGCCTTTACGATAATCAAATTTTTCAACAGCACGAATCAATCCAATATTACCTTCTTGAATTAAATCTAAAAGAGACATTCCTCTACCTATATATTTCTTCGCAACACTTACAACTAACCGTAAATTAGCCTCAGACAAATGTTGTTGAGCATCATCTCCCCGTTGTTTAATTCTTTCTAAATGTTGACGATATAGTAATTCGTAAGGTTGCATTTCATCTGAAATATTCTCACTCTGTGCAATAGTTTTTAATTCACTTAATGAGGGGGATCCTGTGATCACTTTGAATATATCATCAGGTAAAAGCCTAGAATTGATCGATGCCTGTTTAATCATCTCTTTCAATGTATCAACTTCAGGAGGATCTTGATCAGTCAATTCAGATAATATTGCTGCTATTTGTTCTAATGATTCATCCTGAAATATCCCATCTAATGCACTTCTTATATCAGGATTCGCCATTAAATCTGGAAGCGTTCCATCAAATGGAACTTCTTTTGAAACTAGAATTGCCTTGATAATGTCTTCACTATCACTGACTTTATCCATCATCTGAATCACAATATCTCTAGCTTTAGGAAAAGGATTGCCTTCAGATAGTCGATCTTCTGAATTTTCAACATATCTTTTAGCCTCAAATTTCCTAGCCAAATCCCGTTCTTCAACAGCACGTAACAAGTCAACTCTACCAATTTCTCTTAAGTACATCCTAACTGGATCATCAATTATTTCTACAGACCCAATTTCACGCTCCCATTCCCTAGTTGCTTTTGCCTTGAGATCTTCTAGAGAGGGAGGAGCATCATCATTGTTAAAAACATCATCATCTAATGTTTTTTCCATTCCAAGTTCTACAACTGAGTGATCTTCATCATCATCTTCATCATCTTCATCTGAGGCAGAAATTTCATCATTATCTTGATCATCTTGATCATCTTGATATGTATCTTCTTCAGAGTCATTATCTCTTAATGCCCCATCTATCAATTCAGCATCCCCACTAAAATTTTGAATCCCGTCAGTTGACATGATTTCCCCCTAAAGATTGTATATATTCTATTCTAGCAAACAATAATGCGTATCTAAAGAAAATGTTCATGAATCTCTAATTTTTGCATTAATTTCATTAATTTGATTAATTTGATCTTCAGTAGGAAAATCCAATCCATGTGACTCACTGAAAGTCGCTGCAGCAATTTTATATCTTTCTTTATTTAAAGTTTTTACACAAAACTCATAAGACTCATTGAATGAATCTTGAGTAGTCTCAAGTAACTGCGTTTCTATAATCTCATTATAAAATTTAGAGTAGTCTTCGTTAAGAGAGTTTTCAAAATCTATCAAATTATCGAACTTAAAATACTCTTTTAATAAATAGCTTGATTCCAAATCAAATATTTCAAAATTTAGTTCCTTAGATTTCTCTTTCAATGGTTGACTTGAAAAAATTAACGCTAACAAATAAATCATTCTAGATGATTTGGGAGTAGATTTTTGATTCTCATAATCATTTCTTTGATTAGATTGAGAGATTACTTTTAGCATAGCCTGCACATTTTCAAATGAACTTTTAAAGTGATTAGCCAATTCAATCAAATATTTCCCTCTATCAATCTCATCCATATTATTTAAAATAGGAAACATTAATTCTAAAATTTTTTGAGAATTTCCTGGTACATTTACATCAAATCTAGAAATCAAAGATGGAATCAGATAATCCATTAGCGGCAAAGCGTCAGCAACAATTCTGCCCCAATCTTGAGATTCAGAGCGAATAAATTCATCAGGATCTTTTCCATTAGGAATTGATAGCACTTTTAAAATTTTTGAATAGTCTGAAAAAAAATCATTTTTCGATGTATTTAAACTCTCAAATATACCCCAAGATGATTGTAAACTTCTTAGAGTAGCTTCTTGCCCCGCTGTATCCTGATCTAAGGCTAAAACATAAGATGAAGCTAAATTTTTAATTTGGCGAACTTGCTCAACTGTTAATGCTGTCCCCATAGAAGCAACAACATTTTTAAAACTATACTCATGAGCAGCTATCACATCCATATACCCTTCTACTACTACTACCTCATTTTTTTTTCTGATTGAATCTTTAGCTAAATGAAGAGCATACAAAATATTCTTCTTATCAAAAACTGGAGAAGATGGAGTGTTGATATATTTTGGCATAGAATCATCTAAAGATCGGGCACCAAATCCAACTACTCTGCCATTTCTATCAGAAATTGGAAACATCAATCTAGCAACAAAAAAATCCTTCACATTTCCATTATCAAATTTAGTTAATAAACCCGACTCTATAGCTTTTTCAAAATCTACATGATGAAAAGACAAATGATTTTTCAGAGAATCTCTATCTATAAGCGAATAACCCAAATCAAAGGAATCAATTTTTTTTAAATCAATACCTCTAGATTCTAAATAATCTAGAGCGATTTGACCTTCATCAGAAGTCAAATTTGATTTGTAAAAATTTTTAGCAATTTCATTTATTTGATAATAATCATCTTTGAGAACAGCAGAAGAATTTCTTGAAATTTCTATTCCAGTTCTTTCGCCAAGAATTTTCAAAGCTTCCGGAAATTCAATACCCTCAACTTTCATTAAAAAGGAAAAAACGTCCCCACCTGTAGCACAAGACCCAAAACATCTCCATAATTGGCGAGATGGATCAACGATAAATGAAGGAGTTCTTTCAGAATGAAAAGGACAATTAGCTTTATAATTCCTTCCAGATTGAGTTAAGTTGACATGTTCTGAAATTAGATCAACGATGTCTAACCTGGATTTGATTTCTTCAACTTCAGACATAGAAATATCCGTTATTTTGAATAAAAATATTGAGCAATATCTTTAGCTTCTGATAATACATGATTTGTATGCCAATTGAGATGATCCAATTCCACTATCATATCAGTAATCAAATCTGCGATTTCAAGAGAATTACTTGTATCACTTTTAAAAAAATAATCAATATAATGATTCAAATTCTCATGAGCAAAAAGTATGTCAGACAAAGATGTACAAAATTGTGACAACTGTAAATCGTAATCTTCAGAAAGGTGGCATTGTTTAAATTTGACCAAAATCTGATGCGCTTTTTCAGCCCTATGTCTTGCCAGATCTAAATTTCCTTTGATATTCAATTCTTCAGTCACATTATCCTCCATCTTGATTGAAATCTAATACACCGTAATGAGTAATATAACTCACCCACTCATCCTGAATATTTTCCAATACAATCTTTTGAGATTCATCTGTCAATAAAGTAATAGTTTTAAATATTTGTTTCCAAATTTCATCAACTTCTTTCTTCCATGCATCAAACTCAATTCCAAAAGAATCTCTTTGCATTGATTCCAAGTGCTCTTGAATCAATGCTGTTTTTCTAAGAATTATCCTAAAATTCATTAGATCTTCACGATTAATTTGTTCTACCATGAAACACCTTAAGGAATACGATTTTTAAAAACGTTTGAAATACCTGGAGAAATATTTTCAGCAACTCTTATTGCAAAATTATCTGTCATACCTGAAATATAATCCATCATAGCTGCTTGGTCTGATTCATTAATAGCCCTATATTCCATTGGGATTTTTTGTGGAAATTTTTTGTAATAATTAAATAATAAAATCAAAATAGATTTTGCTGCTTGTGATTCTTCACTTTGACTTGCAGGTAAATAAACATTCTCAAACATAAATTCCCTTAATAAATTCATCTCATTTTTGATTTCAGAACTCATAGTAATAATAGGAGGTAATTCTGGACGGGCATTAATCATTGTATGCAAAGAAGCTTCGACAATATCGGAAACCATAGTGTTGATTCTTTGAGAATGCCGAACACCTAAAATTGAAATCGTAGATTTAGGCAATTGATCTTGAGTCAAAACTTCTGCTCTAAAGGCATCCAACAAATCATGATTCAAATATGCAATAGCATCAGAAACTCTCAAAACTTGTGTTTCAAGGCTTAGATTTGAATCAATATTTTTTCTATCTAAAAAATCTCCCCTAGGTTTTGAATGATGGGCAATTCCCTCTCTAACTTCAAAGGTGAGATTTAATCCCTTACCTTCTTTTTCTATTTTCTCTACTAATCTTAGACTTTGATGGTTATGACGAAAATTTTCCCCCGACAATTCTGACAACAATTCTTCCCCTAAATGACCAAAAGGAGTATGGCCAATATCATGACCTAAAGACATTGCTTCTGTAAGATCTTCATTCAAATTCAATGCTCTACTAATCGTTCTAGCAATTTGAGAAACTTCTAGAGTGTGAGTTAATCTAGTTACAAAGTGATCACCTAATGGTGATATAAAAACCTGAGTTTTATGTTTAATTCTTCTAAAAGATTTGGAATGTACTATTCTATCTCTATCTCTCTGAAAGTCAGTGCGCAAAGGACAGGCTTCTTCAAAAATTTCTCTACCTTTAGAGTTAATAACTTTACTCGCAAAAACAGATAAATTTTCTTCTTTTTCTTCTAATCTTTTTCTAATTGAATCATTCAAGAATTTATTTGACCTAATATTTTTTCACCTTCAATAATCCTTATCATATTATTAAAAGCAAATTCTGATCTCCTAGCCCAAGTATCCCAAGTAGTTCCTGCTACATGAGGAGTGACTATGACATTATCCATTTTCAATAACGGATTATCGGATTGAACTGGTTCTGTTTCAAAAACATCTAACCCTGCACCTAAAATTTCATTATTATTTAATGCATATATCAGGGCTTTTTCATCAATGATTTCTCCCCTAGAAGTGTTGATGAGTATCGATGAGTTTTTCATTTGCGAAAGACGATCAGCATTTATCATATGAAAAGTTTGGTCATTAAGGGGCATATGTGAGGTGATAATGTCAGAAGTTTCAAATAATTCATCAAGAGAAACATAATTTAGATCCAATTGAGAATCTAATTGAAAATCCAATGGAAATAAGTCATAGTATTGAACTTTTGAATCAAAAGCTTGTACACGTCTAGCAACCTTTTTTCCAATATTACCTATTCCTAAAATCCCAACTTTTTTATTAGCCATCTCATAGGTATTTTCTCCATTGATGGGTTTTTTCCAAGTTCCTTCTCTAGTAGATTTATCCGAGTCAATTAATTTTTTATATAGAGCCAACATTAACAAAACAGCATGATCAGATACTGCCCATGAATTAGCCCCACCATTATTTGCTAAAGGAATTTGCATGGCATCTAATAAAGGCAAATTCATTTGATCAAATCCAGCAGCTAATAGCTGAACTAACTGACATTTTTTTGCAGAATTTAACATCGCATCAGTGGGGTATTTACCATGACACAAAAGAAATTGACAATCTTTAATTTCAGATATGCATTTATCTTCTGAATCAGAATTGTTTAAAACTATAACTTCAAAATCGTCACGAGAAAATGAAATTATTTCTTCAACTACTTTGTCGCTTAATGAAGTTAAAAATACAACTTTACAATTTTTCATTACTTCCTCTTTAATTAGTTCCATATTATCAAAGAAAATGACAGAGCATAGAAGTTTTAAGTTGATAATAGAACTTGACCATAAATCCAAGCAAACTATAATGAAGCTTCGTCAATGAAATAAATTTAGGAGAATAAATATGGCAAGAGGTGAAATAGGATTTGTTGGTTTGGGAATTATGGGTAAACCTATGGTTCGTAATCTAATGAAAGCAGATTATTCAGTTACAGTTTATGACATTGTTTCTGAATCCGTAGAAGAAATGGTAACTGACGGAGCAAAATCTGCTAGCTCAGCAGCAGAAGTTGCACAATCAGCTCCTATAGTCATCACTATGGTGCCAGACTCACCTCAATCCGAAGCAGCTATTTTAGGCCCTAATGGTGTTTTAGAAGGAACCTCTTCAGGAAGTACAGTAATTGATATGAGTTCTATTGCTCCAGCATCATCTCAAAAAATTGCAAAAGCATGTGAAAATGCAGGTGTAAATTTTTTGGACGCCCCTGTTAGTGGAGGAGAAACTGGTGCTATAGAAGGAACTTTAGCAGTAATGGTAGGCGGGAAAAAAGAAGTATTTGATTCTAACTATGACATGCTTTCAACCATGTCTGGCAGCATTGTTTTATGCGGAGACTACGGAGCAGGAAATACAACCAAATTAGCTAATCAAATCATAGTTGCAGGAAATATTGCTGCTCTAGGCGAGGCTTTAGTATTAGCTAAAAAATCTGGAATAGATCCCCAAGTAGTTTTTGATGCTATCAAGGGAGGATTAGCTGGAAGTACCGTTATGAATACCAAAGGTCCAATGATGATTAGCGGAAACTTTGACCCAGGATTCAGAATAGTTTTACATCAAAAGGATCTTCATAATGCATTACTTACAGGTAAGGATGTTGGGGCTCCTCTAATGTTTACAAGCCTAGCCCAACAGATCTTAGGTTCTTTAATCAATGATGGTAAAGGAAACTCTGACCACTCTGCCATAGCAAATTTTATGGAAGACATGGCTGGAGTAAAGATTTCTGATAAGTAGAAATATTATGATCAACAAAAAAATTCCAACTAAAGCTGAAGTAGATCAATATCTTAAAAATACCAATTGGGGTAGATGGGGTGAAAATGCTTCCGCTGGAGCAATTAATTTAATTGACAATAATAAAAGACTTGAAGCTGTTTCGTTAGTGAAAACAGGTAGAACAGTATCAATGAGTCGACCATTACCCGTAATACCTTCAGGTGATAATCCAAGACCTGCTCAACATTACATGCATAAAGAACATAGACCATTCTCTGGTGGTGCAGCTATGGACTATTACGGGGTTTTTTATCATGGAACTGCAACTACACATATAGATGCTCTTTGTCATGTATGGAACAAGGATGGAATGTGGGAAGGAAAAAATCCCGACGATGTAATTCAATTTAACGGAGCAACTTTTGGCACTGTTGATGAATGGAAGGATGGAATCATCACCAGAGGAATCTTATTAGACGTCCCATCATTTAGAAGCCAACCATATGTGACCATTGATTCTCCAGTTCATGGTTGGGAATTAGAAGAAATTGCAAAATTCCAAGAAGTAGAAATAAAATCTGGTGATGCAATTTTTGTGTACAGCGGTAGAGAAAAATTTGCTAAAGATAACAATGGGATTTGGTCCACTCCAGAAGGCAGGCCTGGATTACATGCTTCATGCCTACCATTTATAAAAGATTCAGATATTTCTATATTAGGTTGGGATATGATGGATTCATCTCCTAACGAATATAATCTTCCTTGGAGTGTACACGGAGTAATTTTTGCTTATGGAGTAGCATTAGTAGATAACGCTCTATTAGAACCTCTTGCTAATGTTTGTGCCGAAGAAAAAAGATATGAATTCATGCTTTCCTTAAACCCTTTATACGTTGAAGGTGGGACTGGTTCTCCAGCAAACCCTATAGCTATTTTCTGATTTAATCTGATTCTTCATTATTGTCATCAGGTATCTCAAAATCACCTACAGAGGAAATTGAAGCTACTGAATCACCTGCACGTGGTTTAAATATAGTAACTCCTGCAGTAATTCTTCCGCCAAGGGTTCTAATTTCACTTAAATTAGTTCTCATCACTTGAGCATTTTCAGAAACCACATAAACTTCATTGGAATCATCAACTACTTGAGCATCTGCGATTAATCCAGTATTTTTATTTATCTTAAAGGCTCGTAATCCTAATCCACCTCTCCCTTGTCTCCTATATGCAGACAATGGATTTACCTTTCCTCTACCTTCTTTGCTAATCAACATTAAATTACTATCGTCATCGCCAACATCCATCGCTACAACCCTGTCACCTGTTCTAAGCTGCATACCTTTCACTCCACCAGCAGTCCGTCTTCTAATAGGTAAATCAGATATAGAAAAACGAATTCCCATACCTTGTTCAGAGATAAAAATAATATCATCTGCTTCAACTTCATCTTGAATAATCGGTCTAGTAGTTCGAATTTCTATTTCACCAGTTTCAGGATTAACAAACTCTTCTTTCTCTGTTTTTCTTTGAGGTTTACCCGTTTCTGGATCTATACGATCAATAAATCGACTTTTTGCAAGTTTTACAGAGACTACTTCATCGTCATCTTTTAAATTCATAATTATCAAGCCAGACGGCCTTATATGAGAAACATCGTCTAATTTGATTCGTTTAACTCTTCCTTTCCTAGTTCCTAAAACTAACCATTGAAATTGATCATATTGTTTTTTACCAACATTTATTAAAGCACTAATTGATTCTGTATCCCAAACATTTATGATATTCGCAACAGGAACCCCTCTTGTATTTCTACTCTGATCAGCACGAAGTTCGTAACCAATTTTCGACAATACTCTACCTTTATTTGTAAAAAACAAAAGCTTGTCATGACTATCTACTACCATCAAATTTTTAACAGGATCATCATCTCTAGTATTCATTCCTGTCACACCCACACCACCTCTATGCTGCCTCTTAAATGCGTTGGAGGGAATTCTTTTTAAATAACCACCTTGGCTTAAAGTAATGACAATTTGTTCATGAGCCTCTAATTCTTCTCTAGACAAGTCATGCGCATCATGACTGATCTCTGTTCGCCTTTTATCTCCATACTTTTTCTTTACTTCATCAGTTTCATCTTTAACAACTGATAATATTTTATTTTCGTCTGCCAACAAATCTTCTAAATCTTTAATAGTTTGTTGTAATTCTTGATATTCAGATTCCAGTTTTTCAATTTCTAGTGCAGCAAGTCTACGTAGTTGCATATCTAAAATGGCTTGTGCCTGAGGTTGATCTAAAGAAAATTTAGACATTAATTCATTTCTAGCAGACTCAACATCATTAGAAGCCCTAATTAAAGTAATGACTTCGTCCAAATTAGCTATAGCAATCCTAAGACCAGCTAATATATGTGCTCTTTCTTGAGCTTTTCTAAGCTCATACTCAGTTCTTCTCCTTATAACTTCTTGTCGAAATTTAATATATTCTTGAATCGCTATCTTAAGAGTAATAACTTTTGGAATACCATCAATTAGTGCGAGCATATTTGCAGAAAATGGTGTCTGAAGCTGAGTAAATTTATATAAATTGTTCAAAACTACCTGAGGCTGAATACCTCCTCTCAATTCTATTACTACCCTCATACCGTCCCTAGAAGATTCGTCACGGATTTCTGAAATACCTTCAACTTTTTTAGTTTTTGCAAGTTCAGCAATTTTCTCTACTAAAGCTGACTTATTTACCTGATAAGGCAATTCAGTTACTACAATTTGCATTCGACTATTTGATTTTGACATCGGTTCAATTTCAGCAACAGCCCTTACAATTACTGATCCCTTACCAGTTGTATAAGCATCCCTGACACCTTGCGTACCCATAATTGTTCCTCCAGTAGGAAAATCAGGTGCTTTAACAAATTGCATTAATTCCTCAGTAGTTAATTCAGGATTCTCAATTAATGCGTTAACAGCGTTACAAACCTCAATAGGATTATGAGGTGGGATGTTTGTAGCCATACCTACAGCAATTCCAGATGCACCGTTTATCAATAAATTAGGTAATCTAGCAGGTAAAACTGAAGGTTCTTTAAGCGTATCATCAAAATTTAAAGTCCAATCAACTGTCTCTTGATCTAAATTAGTCAACATAGTCTCTGCTACTTGACTAAGCTTAGCCTCGGTATAACGCATTGCAGCGGGAGGATCATTATCAATACTTCCAAAGTTTCCTTGACCATCAACTAAAGGCATCCTGACATTGAAATCTTGAGCTAATCGAACCATAGCATCATACACAGACATATCACCGTGTGGATGCCATTTTCCTAAAACTTCTCCAACTAAACGAGCACTTTTTTTATAACTAGAATTAGGCCGCATTCCTAAATCATGCATGGCATATAAAATTCTTCTCTGAACAGGCTTTAATCCATCTCTAACGTCAGGTAAAGCACGAGAAACAATTACACTCATTGCGTAATCCAAATATGAACTCCGCATTTCATCAGTAATTTGAGTGGGTTGAATAAATCCGAATTCTGACTTACTGCCTGATGTCATGTATCACCTATTGACTATTAATAGCTATATTTTGCAAGCAAATTTTAACACAATTTGTAGTATTTTAGCTATTAATTCACGCTCTATGTTGTGTGATTAACATCATAAATTAAATTTTCAAACAACCTATCAAAATGAGGAGGAATTTCTAATCTCATATCAGGTAAAAATTGAACCCCAAAAGCAGTAGTGTAAACAGAATGTTGAACAGCTTCTACTACTCCATCTTCTAATGACCAAGCTGAGGACATTAATTTACTAGATTTATCAGATTCTAGTATTCCAATTTGATGTCTGCTATTAACACGAACAAACCCTCCAGCACCCACTATAGAAGCTAATTTAGATCCTGGAGAAATAAATATCCTATGAAAATTTGATTCATGTTCATTGTCAGTAAAATGATCGTGAGAAACATTTGAAAAAGTTCCTCCAGCATTTAAATTCATCACTATCATCCCATTGCCTATAGCTAAAACTGGGATTTTGTGCTTATAAACATAATCTAACATATCACTTTCTAAGTTATTCTTTTTTTGTTTACCATTGATTGAAATTGATCCAGTAAGTATCAATCCATCAATTCCACTGTTTGCAATATTAGTTTCTGAATTTACTAATTGATGCTCAGATCCAAATTTTTCAACAAGTTTAATTAGATTACTATTATCAAAATCTTGAGATGTGGTAATTCCAATTCTAGTCATGAAAAAATTATTTATGAAAATTCGGTTTTCTATTTTCTCTAAAAGCCAATAAAAATTCTTTATGAGCTTCAGTATCTTGTGATTGTCTAAAAATTTTACTTTCAGTTTCAATTACTTTATCAAAATCATCAAATAAAAGATGCCCTCTCATCATTTTTTTGATTTCACTTAACTGCCATTCTGGGTTTTGTGCAATTTGATTTGCTATTTTAATTGATTCATCAATTAACTCATTGTCTTCAAAAACATGATTCACCAAACCTGACTCTAAGGCTTCAGTAGAATCAATAAACCTACCACTAAGCATATACTCCATAGCTTTTCCATATCCTACAATTTGTGACAACAAATGAGAGCTTCCATATTCAGGAGTTAAACCAATCGCGGCAAACCTAAAAGAAATTTTAGAAGATTTTGCCATTAATCTAATATCACAACTTAAAGGTAATGTAATTCCCATTCCAACAGCAAAACCATTCAATGCACAAATTACAGGTTTAGAATTTTTAATAAATATAGGCCATTTATCAAAATTATTAATTCTATTTTCTTTTTGTTCTCCGTTTACTGTAGCCTCAAACCCACCTACATCAGCACCAGCCGAAAAAGCACGTCCCATTCCAGACACCAAAATAGATCCTATATGAGGATCTGAATTAAATTTTTGTATTTGTACCCTTAATTCATATCCCATCAAATCATCAAATGCATTTAAATATTCTTGCCGATTTAAGTAGATGATTCCTACACGATCTTTGTGGTCAACAATAATATTTTTCAAATTTTCACCTCAAATTTCAATAAAAGCCATTCCACAACATATATTCTATATATTAAAATTATGTAATGAAAATAACATATTTTTCTTTTGTACTTTGCTTAGTAATTGTTTATTCCTGTCAAAATACTTCCCAAGAAAATTTAAATCAACCAAATTTAGTTTTTTCGGTTACTGATTTATCTATTGGGAAAAACCGACTAGCATTTGGAATTATACAATCAGGAAAAGGTTCATTAACCCCAGACAATGTAGTGGTTGAAACATATTTTTTAGATGGCAATTCTGAAGAATTAATTGAAAAAACAATTGCGGTACCCTATTTATGGCCCAATAACAAAACCATTTTTGTAACTGAAGTAAATTTTCATCAATCTGGAAAGTGGGGAATAGGCGTAAAACTTGCAGAAAACATCCAAACCTCTGCATTCTTAGAAGTTAAACAAAAAAGCTTAACTCCAGATGTGGGCGAAAAAGCTATTCAGTCTCAAACTAAATCAACTTCTAGTTTACAAAATATTGCAAGCATCACATCAGACAACAATCCCTATTTACCATTCTATGAATCAACATTAATTGAAGCCCTAAATTCAAAAACACCAACTGTTTTATTCTTTACTAGTCCAGGATATTGTAAAACTGCAACTTGTGGACCTCAAATGCAAGTAATGAAAAATTTACACCAAAAAACACCGGACGTTAATTTCGTACATATTGAAATTTATAATAACCCAAGTGAAATTCAAGGTAACTTAAGTAGCGCTGAAGTCTCTCAACCTGTATATGATTGGAGTATCCCTTCTGAACCGTGGACATTTTTAATTAACTCAAACCAAATCATCACAGCAAAATTTGAAGGTTTTGTTTCTAAAAATGAACTTTTATTTTATTTACAATCACTAAACTAGATAAATAAAATATATTGTATAGTTGAGTTGCTGGCACAATGTGCCAGCTTTTTACGTTGGAGAATATTGATGCATATATCGGATTTTACAAGATTTTTAAGAAATTCAGACGAATATCAAAATCTTTTCAAATCAATTAATAAAACTAAATCCAACATTCAAATACAAACTATTGATGAATCAATTGCATTCTTATCTTCAACAATAGCATCGGACTTACAAAAACCTACATTGATCATTTGCCCCTCGGCATTCCATTCTATCAATCTACAAGAAAATCTTACCGCATGGACATCATCAGAAGTTTTACGTTTCCCTGAAGTTGAAAATCTACCTTATGAAAGAATAGAAACAGATAGAGAAACTTCCATCAATCGCATTGAAACAATTTCTAAAATTTCCAATTCAACTAATGTTCCTTTAGTAGTAACTTCTATTTCAGCAATATGCCAACAGACCATAGAATTAGATTTGTTACACAAATCTTCAAAAGATATGTTCAAAAATCAAAACATCTCAATGGAAGAACTCAGTAGGTTTCTTCAACAAACTGGTTATGAATTCGATACTACAATCACAACTCAAGGAACTTATAGTAGAAGAGGGGGAATTTTAGATGTATTCCCCATAGGATCTGAAAATCCTTACAGAATAGAATTTTGGGGGAACGAAATTGATAGCATTAGAAGTTTTGATCCAGAAACACAAAGATCAATTAATGAATTTAATGAATTTAAACTTTTTCCAGCAACCGAAATCCTTCCTTCTTTTTTTAATATTTCTCATTTAGAAAACCAAATCTCACATATTGACTTACAAAATTGTAATCCGGAAAATTCTCAAAGAATCAATACTGATCTAAATGACTTAATTAACAGAGAAACAATTGATGATATTTCGTTATATCAAGGATTTTTCTCAAATGGCTCATTAATTGATTTTATGCCTGAAAACTCATTAGTTGTTTTATACAGACCTGCAGATATATTTAATAACTATTGGGAAATTGAAGAACGAATTCTTCAATTAAAACAAAACAAAGAAAACCAAGGACAGATACCTTTCAATTTCCCAATAAGTCATCAATCTTGGCATAAAATTGAACAACAAATTAGTACTAAAAACCACAAAATTGAATTGATGCCTTGGGGATCAGAAACATTACTCAATAAAGACATCCACATAATGCCATTTAGTTCTGCATCTTCTTTTAACGGTGACTTAAATTTATTATCAAAAGAAATTAAAGAATTTAATCAACAATCTAATACGACTGCCATTTCTACTTCACATCACACACGAATCACAGAAACTTTAGATTCTTTAACCCCAAAAAACTTTATTATCCCTTCAGAATCTAATCAAATTGGACCTGGTTTTATTTTAAACACAAAAAATTCAAAATTGATGATTTTAAGTGATCAAGAAATTTTTGGTATCACTAAACAAAAGAGAGGCATTAGAAAAAAATCAATCAAAAGACAAGCATTTTTCAATGAAATTTCAGTAGGCGATTATGTTGTTCATGTAGAACATGGTATCGCTAAATTTATAGGTACTCAAAAAAGAAAAGAAAGTGAAAAAGAAATAGAATTTCTAGTTTTGCAGTATGCTCAAGGAGATAAATTGTATATTCCTATGGATCACTTAGATAGAGTGGCACCATACTTTGCTCCTATGGAAGCATCTCCTTCTTTGACACGTTTAGGTACTCAAGAATGGTCTCGAGCAAAAAATAGAGTACAAAAATCTACAAAAGAACTAGCAGCAGAATTATTAAAACTTTATGCTCAAAGAGAATTAGTAAAAGGTCATTCAATGCAGACCGATACAAAATGGCAAATGCAACTTGAAGAATCCTTTCCATATGAAGAAACTGACGATCAATTAACTACAATTTCAGAAGTAAAAGAAGATATGGAATCATTCAGACCAATGGATAGGTTGATTTGTGGTGATGTAGGGTATGGAAAAACAGAAATCGCCATTCGAGCGGCTTTTAAAGCTGTGATGGACAATAAGCAAGTTGCTATTTTGGTACCTACAACAGTATTAGCACAACAACATTACAAAACCTTTTCTGAAAGGTTAAAATCTTTCCCTTGTAATATTTCTGCATTAAGTAGATTTAGAACAAAATCAGAGCAGAACAAAATTGTTCAAGAAATTCAAAATGGGAAAATCGATATTTGTGTTGGAACTCATAGATTAGTACAAAAAGATATTAAATTTAAAGATTTAGGTCTAATAATTATTGATGAAGAACAAAGATTTGGAGTATCGCACAAAGAAAAATTTAAACAATTACGAAAAGAAGTAGATATTCTGACCCTAACTGCTACACCTATTCCTAGAACTTTACACATGTCATTAGCTGGAGTTAGAGATATGAGTACAATCACTACAGCTCCTGAAGAAAGGCTTCCCATCAAAACATTTGTTTCAGAATTTAGTGACGATTTAATTAGAGAAGCAATTTTAAGAGAACTTGATAGACAAGGCCAAATTTATTTTCTGCACAACAGAGTGAACAACATTGAATACATTGCTGAATATTTAAGAAATTTAGTCCCAAGTGCTCAAATTGGAATTGCTCATGGACAAATGACAGAAAAGGAACTAGAAAAAGTAATGATATCCTTTTCAGATGGTCTAATAGATGTGCTCGTATGCACCACTATAATTGAATCTGGATTAGATATTCCAAATGCTAACACTTTAATTATTAATAGAGCAGACACTTTTGGACTCGCGCAACTCTATCAACTTCGTGGCAGAATCGGTAGAAGTTCTAAAAGAGGATATTCATATCTATTAATTCCACGAAGGCAATCTATTTCAGAAACAGCTGAAAAAAGATTAAAAGCTATGTTATCAGCAACAGAACTCGGTTCTGGCTTCAAAATTGCCATGAAAGATTTAGAAATCAGAGGTGCTGGAAACATTTTGGGTTCTGAACAAAGTGGGCATATACATACAGTAGGATATGATTTATACACCAGACTTTTATCCGCTGCTGTAGAAGATTTAAGAAGAGAAGAATCTGATGATAAACATTCACAAGAAATATCTCATAAGCAATCTCAACAAATTAGTGTAGATTTAGGAATACCAGCTAGCATCCCAAAAGAATATATAGAAGATCTCACTATCAGACTAAATTTTTATCAATCATTAACTCAAATTAGAAATAGAGAACAACTAAATGATTTTGAAACAGAATTGAAAGATCGTTTTGGAAATTTTCCAATAGAAGTCGAAAACCTAATATTTATCTTAAAATTGAAAATTGAAACTGGATTAACAGGCGCCCAATCAATTACAAAAAACGGAAAACAAATTCTCATACAATTTCCATTTAGTTTATCAAATATGAAAAGTATATTGAATAAAACCATCGGAGAAAATTGGCAAATTGGTAACCAACAAATTAGATGTCAAATTGATGATTTAGGAGAAGAGTGGGAAAAATCTCTTTTAGAAACCATGATAAAATTAGTAAGTTTTCAACAAGATCTTGCAAATAAAATGACATTAATTCAATAAAATTGAATGAAGTTCACTCATATCTCCAACTCTTACGCATCTATCAAAATCTAGATAGTTTCTATCTCTATCCATCAAAATAGGAGAAATTCCTGCATTTTTTGCTCCATTGATATCAGAAATAATTTGATCCCCAATATGGAAAGCATCATTTTTTGAAAAATTCGATATGCTCAAAGCATAATCAAAAATTCTATGATCAGGTTTTTCAACACCCACATCTTTAGAGGTGACTGCAAAATCCACATATCTTTCTAACTCAAACTGTTTAATCAATTGTGACCCAGAAATATTCATATTTGAAATTACTAAAATTTTGTAACCCAAATCTATCAACTTTTCAAAATTTGTTAAAACATCATCATAAATTTCCATTTCATAGGGAATACCTCTAACAGTTTTCCAAATTTCACCTGCTAAAGTCAGATCAACATGAATATCACAACCAGATAAAACTAATTTTTCATATTCACAAAAAAAGTTAAATTTTTCAGACTCACTCATTAGTCTTAATGGTTGAGTGGAATTCTGATGAGCCATAAAATTATCAGCACGCTTATAACCTTTAAGTATCCCTTCTTGAAAAAGAGATAAACCAAATTCATTACATGCCTTAGACTGAATCTCAAATCTAGTAGGATTAAACCCCGCAAGAGTGCCGTATAAATCAAAAAATAATATTTTTTTCATTTCTCAAATATAATACATTTAAAAACACTAAACAATTAAGGTGATCTTATGACAAAACAATACATTCAATCAGAAACTGTTGGCAAAGTACTCTTACTTACTATGCACGATCCAGACACTAGAAATGCTATTGGTGAAGAAATGGCAGCACAACTTGAAGAAGAATTGGATAGATTTGAGTTTAGTTCGAATCTTCGTGCTGTAGTCTTGACAGGTTCAAATCCATCTTTCTGTTCAGGAGCCAATGTAAAATCATGGGACAAAGATAATAAAACAACCCAACGAGAACCAATCCCAGAAGATAGGTCCCCATGGGATTTATTAAACGAAGCTTGGGAAAAACAATCTTTAATCCCAGGCAGACCAAAAGATTTCATTGATCCAGTTAGGTTAATTCCAGTAAGACTACACAATCTGCAAAAACCATCTATAGCTGCGGTAAATGGCCCTGCTATGGGGTTAGGGTGTGGTATTGCTCTCTCATGTGATATTAGATACGCATCAGAAAATGCTAAATTCTCTGAAATGTTTGTAAAACGTGGATTAATTCCAGCAGACGGGTCATGTTGGCAATTACCTAGAATGATAGGCTTATCAAGAACTCTACTATTACAATATACTGGTGATATTTTAGATGCTCAAGCTGCTTTTGAACTAGGAATAGTGAATGAAGTCTGTGAACAAAATCAAATCTTAGAATCAAGTATGGAACTTGCTGAAAAAATTTCTAATGGTGCAACTTATGGAATGTCATTAATTAAAAAATTAGTTCATGAATCTCAGTTTATTGATTTTGAAACTAGTATCAAGCTGGCTGGCCCAGCTCAAGAATTAGCAAGAAGAACACAAGATCATCAAGAAGGCGTAACTTCATTTATTGAAAAAAGGAAACCAAATTTTATTGGGAAATAATTTATTGGTTATTAAACCAAGAAATAGCTGAAATTAATGAATGAGGAGAATCTGCATGAAATTGATGCCCTCCTCCTTCTAATTCAGTTACAAAACATCTTTTCTGTTTCTCTCGAATTTGTATTGCTAACTCATGAGAAATCACATCGCTTTGCCTGCCTCTAACATATAAAGATGGGATAAGAAGTTTCCCCCATATGTCCCAAACATGTTCATCAGAAAACTTAGTTTCAATCAAAATCAACTTTTTGATCATATTTGGCTTTTGATTGGCTATTAACACTGCACACTCTCCCCCAAAACCATGTCCAATCAAAAAAAATGATTTATAACTACTTTGATCCAAAAAATCTAAAATGTCAGAAACGCATGTATTTATAGAAACTTTTTCTAATGAAGAATTTAAACCATGACCTCTGAAATCGATTTGAATGATATTAAATATTTTACTTAAATCTTCAGTGATTTGTTTCCAAGATTCAGAGCTGTCACCAATTTCATGTAACAAAATTACAGGTTGAAGATTTTTGTCATTTTTTAGAAATTTATTAGTTTCCAAATAATTCAAACTCAAGAACTCCGAGTTCTTAAAAGTATAATTCATTAGATTAATTTAAACTCCGAAATGATTCTATATTTTCACCAAACTGAACGTCATTATCATTAGTCAATATTTCTCGAATAATTTTGTCCAACTTACTTTCAGAAATTGATCCTACCCACCTTCCCAGGATCTGATTATCTAAAATAAAAAAAGTTACAGGAATACCAGTCACACCATAATCTACAGTAATATTTCCATCAGAATCATAAACGTTAGGATAAGTGATAGAAAATTCTTGTAAATATTTTATTGCATCAACAGAGCTTGAACCATCTTGAATGTTAATTCCTAGAAATTTAACTCCACTATCTTGATATTTTTCAGAAAGTCTTTGAAATCCTGGTGCTTCATCTCTACAAGGAGGGCACCAAGAAGCCCAAAAATTTACAACTATAATATCTCCCATAAAATCATTTAGAGTGGCATAAGACACTATCTCTGAAGAATCAATTACGGGAGCAATAAAACTGGGAGCCTCTTTTCCTATAAGAACTTTTCCACTTCTGCCTGTTGCAGAAGTCTGATTAGATAAGCCAAAAGCTAACAAAGAAGTAAAACCCAAAATCATCATTCCGATTAATAGGATTAAAACACCTTTAGTTAAGTTTTTATTTGAGTTCATATATCAATATTAATAGTAAATCTATAAATAACCCATACTCAATTTACTAAAAATTTGATCTACGATCCTCCAGGTTTGTATGAATATCTAATAAGACTGTTTTACCTTCAGAATTAAGCTTTTTAGCTTGCTCTAAAGCACCTGCTACATCTTCTGGTTTAGTAACAGTAATTCCAACTGCACCAAGACCTTCAGCAATTTTAGCGTAATCTCCAGTCATATATGTTGTTCCAAAAGATTCTCTAGCAGTAGGATATCCCCCAGGATATGTAGCCATACCTCCATTGTTTAGTAATACTGTTGTGATCGGAGCTTTAGCTCTTACAGAAGTTTCTATATCTAATCCTGACATCCCAAAAGCACCATCACCCATAATGTTCAAACAAAACTTATCTGGACATGCAATCTTTACACCCGTCATTAAAGGAATCCCATAACCTAAGTGAGTGGTTTTTCCCCAACCTACATAACTATGAGGTACAGTTCCAGGATAAAACGGCATAATAATATCTCTGGGAGCTCCAGCATCATGAGTCACAATGCTGTTTTCAAGATCCAATACTTTGATCATTTCTCCAACAACTCTATATGCACTAATTGGAGTTTCTTCAGATTCTAATATCGGTTGCCATTGTGACATCCATTTTTCGTTAATATCAGAAATTTGTTTTGATATATCTTCACTAGATTTTTTACCTTGATCTCCTAAAATATTTTTCACTTCTTTAATCATCATTTGTAAAGTTAGTTTTGCATCACCGACTAATCCCACAGTAATATCAAAATCTTTATTAATGTCTGCTATAGTTTCGGTACTGTGAATCATAGTCTTACCATCAGGAATGGGTTGACCATATGAAGTTCTTGATAAGCTAGATCCAACAGCAAACAAAACATCAGATTCTTGCAACCAGGTTCTTGCTTGCAAAGAAGTAGAACCACTTCCTGATCCTAATGATAAAGGATGCCTTTGATCAAATCCTGACTTACCAGGCATAGTGCAATAAACTGGAATTTGAGTTAATTCTGCTAATTCAGTCAACTCTTCTGAAGCGTCAGACATCAAAACTCCCATACCAGACCAAATCACAGGTTTTTTAGCATCTAACAAAAGTTGAACTGCCTCACTAATATGAGAAGGTTCAGGAGAAAATCTATATCTCTGTGGAGAAACATAAGACTCTACAATAGAGTCATCCACTTCCATATCTGCAACATCTCCAGGAATTTCTACTATAACAGGGCCTGGTCTACCATTTCTTAATGCATGAAAAGCACGTCTCATAACAGAACTGACTTGATTAGGTTGGAATATTACTTCTGAAGATACAGACACAGATTGATATGTTCTAGCAGGGGAAAAGTTGGGTTTAACTGACCTTGCGGCCACAGCAGATCCTCCAGGCAAATACAATATTGGAACATTGTCAGCATATGCTTGGGCAAGACCTCCCATAGTATTTTCTGAACCTGGTCCTCCTTGTGTAACTAAAACACCAAATTCCTCGCGATTTTTCATTCTGCTAAAACCATCTACTGCCATAGCAGCACCACGTTCTTGTCGAAACATTATGGGATTAATGCCAGCTTGGGCTATTGATTCAATTAAATTATTGGAAGGAAAACACCCCACCCACTTAATACCTTCAATTTTTAATATCTGAGCAACAGCATCATTAACTTTCATTTTAATTTCTCCAATTCATCTAATATGTTTTATATATAGGTTAAAATCAGCATCATTGTAAATATAAGAGTTATCATAATCAACTCATCAAGTTTTAAAGAGCAACATGATCATTGGAAATAACATAATTTACCTCAAAGAAACCACTTCTACCATGGATGTGTGTAAACAACTTGCCTCAGATAAATTTGAAGAGGGTACAGTAGTAATTGCTAACTATCAAAACTCAGGTAGGGGTAGATTTAACAGGGTATGGATTTCACCTGCAGGAATAAATTTACACGTATCCATTTTATTATCACCTACTTTTGATCAAATGAAATATTTGAATATGGCTGCAACTTTAGCTGTAATCGATACGATTAAAAAAATTACAAATATCCCCAGTCAAATCAAATGGCCAAACGATGTTCAAGTTAATGGTAAAAAAATCTCAGGGATACTAATAGAATCTGAGTTGTCTACAACTAATATTAATTATTCCGTGGTAGGAATAGGATTAAACATTAATTTAAATCCTCAAGAATTCCCAGAAATTTCTAATTTTGCTACTAGTCTAAAAAACGAAACAAAACTATTTATAAACAGATCAACAGTTTTACATACCCTTATCAAATTTTTTGATCATTACTACAACATAATTAAACAAAATAAATCCTTGACAAAAAAGTGGGGGGATTACTTAAATACAATCGGCAGAAACATAGAAATTTCATTTACTGATAAGCCCGGAGAACAAACAATTTCAGGGTTAGCTCACTCAGTAAATGAAGACGGATCATTAAATCTAAAACTAGATGACAACTCTTTATTAACAGTTTCTGCAGGAGAAATTACAATCAATAAAATTGAATGAAATTATATCAAAAGCTTACCTGCAAGCCATTGAATCAAATTTATTCCTATAATAGCTACTAGAGGAGCTAAGTCAAACATTCCAGTTTTGGGTAGCTTATTCCTTATAGGAGACAATATCGGTTCAGTGGTCGTATATAACATTTTTAAAATAGTAAAAACCAAACTGCCTGGAACTATCAATCTGCCTGGAACCCAAGAAGAAAGAACTCTTGCTAATATTAATAAATATAGTATCCAAGTTAATATGGAAATGAAATTATATAAAAGTAAAATTAACCTAACTCCAAAGATCTTTCATAAGCAGCAACTACCCCGTTAATCACAGCAGCACGAAAATTATCGTTTTCCAGAGATAGAATTGCTTCAATTGTTGTTCCTGCTGGGGATGTAACCATATCTTTTAATTCTGCAGGATGTTTTCCCGTATCATCTACAAATTTTGTGCTTCCCAATAATGTTTGTAAGGTTAATGTTCTAGCCATTTCTCTAGGCATTCCCAAGTAAACCCCTGCATCAATCAATGCCTCTATAAACATAAACACATATGCGGGTCCACTAGCACTCAAAGCTGTAGACATATCTAAATATTTTTCTTCTTTTACAAAAAATTGTTTGCCTAGAGTATCTAAGATTTTTTCAATCACACTGAGAGTAGTGTTAGGAACTTCAGGAAAAGCAGTCCATACTGCCATTCCTTCACCAATTTGTGCAGGAGTATTTGGCATAACACGAACTACGTTTGAATGATTCGTATAAGACCTAATAGAGTCTAAATTTGCGCCAGCAACTATTGAAACTAAAGATGTTTCTTTATGGATTTTCCCATTAATCTCATCACATACTTGTTTTAAATTCTGTGGTTTGACTGCCAAAAATAATAATCCTTGCTGTTTAGACACTTCTAAATTATTGCCTGTAACCTCAATGGAATAATTTGATCGCAGTTCTGATCTTCTTGCTTCAATAGGTTCACTTACTAGAATTTGGGACGGAGAAACTAATTCTGAATTCACAATTCCTGAGATAATTGCTTCAGCCATTTTTCCTCCGCCCACAAAAGATATTTTTAAATCCATAAAATATTCCTGAGCGATTATAAAAACTTATTCACACTTACTGTACCCACAATCAACACAACTCAAACATCCCTCTTGATTAATTAAAACACTGGGACAATCAGGGCATATTATCGCATTTTGTTCGTTTTGAAAGTTAGTATTAACTTCTTTTTTTGTTGAAGAAATCAACTCAATTTGAGTAGCAACACTAACAGCATCTACAGAAACATCATCCTTATCGACATTATCAGAAATATGTCTATTCAATGCTATAGCTATGGCATCTGGTGCAGATCTAACCAATGTGCCTCCATCCCAAGCTGGTTCATCAGTTATACCTCTCAATTGATCTACAATTTGGTCAGGTTCAACTCCTGCCCTTAAAGACATAGATGCCAACCTAGCAATAGCTTGTAAATATGCAGAGTCACTGCCACCTGACTTACCTAAATTTGCAAAAACTTCAAATGGATTACCTTCTTCATCAAAATTGATAGTAACAAACATTGTTCCATGACCAGTCCTAATACGGTCAGTAATACCAGTTAATGATGAAGGTCGCTTTCGAGGAGTTTTCACTAAATCAATTGCATCTGATTTATCAGAAGACTTAGTTGATCCAGTTTCTAGAACCTGCATTGATTTTGAACCATCTCTATAAACCGTAACAGCTTTACATCCAGTTTCCCAAGCTAACATATATGCATCTTTGACGTCTTGTATAGTTGCAGAATTCGGCAAGTTAATTGTTTTAGAAACCGAATTTGTTACGTGTTTCTGCCAAATTGACTGCATTTTAATATGGGCTTCTGCAGATACTCGCATAGAAGTCCTAAAAACATCTGAATTAATTCCATGATCTCCCATAATTTTTTCAGCATTTTCTGGATCTTCTACAATTTTTTCTAACACTTCTCTAACAGCCTGTTCTGAACCTAGTGCTTGTTCTAAGCTTTGAGTAATAGAAATTGGTGCGTCTAGTAATCTAGAACTTGCTCCTTCATGATCTTGCCATAACACATTTGACCACCAAGCCATAGCAAAGTGCGGTTCAATCCCACTTGAACATCCAGCAATTCGACTGATAGTTCCTGTAGGGGCAATAGTAATCACACTTGAATTTCTAACTGGTGGCATTCCTTGTTCTTTTAATGCAGAACCCTCATATTCAGGAAACGGTCCCCTTTCAGAAGCTACGTTAGCAGATTCATCCCAAGCAGTAGAATTCAAAAATTCTCCTAACTTATCAGCTAAATCTAAGGCTCCTTGAGAATCATAAGGTAGTCCCATTCGTACCAAAGCATCAGCCCATCCCATTACCCCCAAACCAATTCTACGAGTATTTAAGTTAGTCTCTCTCAATTTGGGCAATGGAAACGAATTTACTTCAATTACATCATTTAAAAATCTAACGGCAGTACGAGTAGTATGCTCCAAAGATTCCCAATCAAAATCTCCATCTTTAATGTGTAGATCCAAATTAATTGAACCCAAACAACAATTTCCATAATTTTCTAAAAATTCTTCCCCGCAAGGGTTACTAGTTTTAATTTTACCCATTTGAGGATTTGGAGCAGTTTCCCAAACTCTATCAATAAAAACCACACCCGGGTCTCCTGTTTTCCAAGCTGATTCAGTAATCTCATTCCATAATTCGCGTGCATTAACAGTACTTACCACATCATTAGATGGACCATTACCTGTGTCCCTAGGGTTAACTAAATGAATATCCAAATCATCTTTAACTGCATTCATAAATTCATCTGTAATTTGGACGGATATATTAAAATTCTGCAACGTATCATCATCATCTTTACAATGAATAAATTCCTTTATATCCGGATGAGTAATTATCAATTGCCCCATATGAGCCCCTAGCCTAAAAGCTCCTTGAGTCAACGTAGCACCAACAGCTGAATATAATTTCATTACAGCAATAGGACCACAAGCTTGGCCATGTGTAGTAGCAATTTTATCTTGTTTTGGTCTCAAATCAGATAAACCAAATCCAATTCCACCACCCCATTTCTCAATCATTGCAGCATCATTCGCTATCTTCATAATAGATTGAATATTATCCTCTGGTGAAACAACAAAACATGCCGACAAGCATCCACGATCAGTACCAGCATTTACTAATGTTGGAGAGTTAGGAAGAAATTTTAAAGATGACATTAAATCATAATAAAGATTTGCATACTCCTGCTGTTTAGGAGCATCAGCACCTAGAGAGACAGCATTAGCAACTCTATGAAACAATCCATCGGCATCCTCAAAAGGGTTACCTGATTTATCACGTTGTAAATATCGTTTTTCAATAATAAAACGAGCATTATCACTAAGAGGCAAGTTATCAATTGGGGCATCTAATTGTTGATTATCATTCAAAAAATTAGATGTCACAACATCAGTAATTTCGCTAGAGACACCTGCACTTGATAAAGCCTCTATTACATCTTTTAATACTTTAGATTTTTCTGCCTCTTGGGTCATTCAATTCTCCTATAAAACTCTTTTTCCATATAATTTTAGATAATAAGATTAGCACAAAATAAGAACATTTGTACTGTTATTTGATTGTTGAAATAGGTGCATTAGGCTTTCGCCCTCTCTTTTTATTCTTTTTAACAGGTAGCTCATCTTCTAAAAATGAAAGTTGACTATTATCAATATCATTAGTTTTTGGTTCCAATAAAGCATCAACCTCATCTTTAAAATTCTCAATATCACGAAAATCTCTATAAACACTAGCAAAACGTATATAAGCCACTCGATCTAATTTCCTTAAACTGTCCATTACCATTTCACCAATAGTTCGGGATGAAATTTCTGCTCTGGAAAGTTTTGCTAAGTCAGACTCAATATCACTAATCACTTTATCAATACTGCCAATTGGTAACGGCCTCTTAGCACATGCATTTTTTACGCTAATCCATAATTTTTGACTATCAAAATCTTCACGATTCCCGTCACGTTTAACAACAGAAAGAGTACGAGTTTGAATTGTTTCATATGTAGTAAATCTAAGTGAACAAGACAAACATTCTCTACGCCTTCTAATGCTATCTGCAGAATCTCTAGAATCAATTACTTTTGAATTTTCACTACTACAATATGGACAAAACAATATATATAACCAAAATTAAATTAAATTTACAAACCACAACAACTCGTAGCTTGGAGTATGTAGAGTACACCACATGTTGGGGTATTAGCAATAACTATTGGGGCATATTATAAAAGATTTTTAGCAAAAAAATATATTAGTTCAAACTTATAGGAACAAGAAAAATATTTTCAAAAAAAATAGTGTTATGTAGGCCATTATTTTTTTGATGGCCTACATATTTTATTCACCAGGAGGAGTACCAGAAATATTCCCAGAACTTCTTCGTAAAAATGGAGGTAAATCTAAAGAATCTTGATCAAACTGAACTCTATTAATAGAAGACATTGTATTTTCAACATCCCTTTCCAATAGACTTTCAGTGGTAGGAAAACCGGTAGCAATTATAGTTATTTTAATTTCTCCATCCATTCGATGATCAGTACTCATTCCAAAGATTATATTTGCCTCAGGGTCAACCACTCTTTGAATCACTTCAGCAGCCTCATGCAATTCATTCAATTTCAAATCAGTGCCTCCAGTAATATTGAAAAGCACACCCGTTGCACCTTCAATTGATACATCCATGAGAGGATTAGTAATAGCTTGCTGAGCAGCATCTCTAGCCCTAGTATCTCCAGAGCCCCAACCAATTGACATCCATGATGGACCAGCATCTTTCATTACGCTAGAAACATCAGCAAAATCTAAGTTAATGTCACCTGGATTTGTTATCAGTTCAGTAATCGACTGTACACCTAATCTAAGTACATCGTCAGCTAATTTAAATGCATTTTCAGCAGTAACTTCTTCTTGAGAAATAACACTCAATCTCTGATTAGGGATTACTAAGCAAGTATCGACTTTTTCATGCAACTTATCTATACCAGCCTGAGCCTGTCTAGAACGACGAATTCCTTCAAAAGCAAATGGTTTAGTAACTACTCCGACTGTCAAAGCACCAGTTTCTTTAGCAATTTCAGCAATTACTGGTGCAGCACCTGTACCTGTTCCACCTCCCATTCCAGCAGCAACAAAAACCATATTTGCATCACGCAAAATATCATAAATTTCCTCGCGGCTTTCCTCAGCGGAAGCTGCTCCTTTCCCTGGATCTCCACCAACACCCATTCCTTGAGTTAATTGTTCTCCAATCCTAACTCTCACAGGAACATCACTTCGTAATAAAGCTTGAACATCTGTGTTCATTACTATGTACTCTACTCCCGAGACTCTATCCTTAAACATTCTAGAAACAGCATTTGAACCTCCTCCACCAACACCAATTACTTTAATTTTAGCTACACCTTCTAATTCTCTGCCTGATATAGCTCCTGAAGCTGTATATATAGTCATAATTCCTCCGTGAAATATTATATTTTCAAAGTAGTTTTTATTTTTTCAAAAATCTTATTTTTAGAACTATCACTTCTAAATTGTTTATTTTTAATATCGGCAAAATGTAAATTTTGATTTAAATCATTATTCCCATAAGTCAATAATCCTAGAGCAGTTGTAAATTGGTCAACTTGGAGAGATTCTGGGAACAATATTTTGGAATTAATGGAATTTTTTTGAATAATTGAATTTGGAATATATTGGTCAATCAATCATTTCAAAAAATCCGGACAAATCAGAAGCACTCCCAGTGATGTTAACTACTGTATTTGGATCTTCTTTAATTCCTGCATGCCTCAACTTAATGTCTATTAAACGAATTAACTCTAGAGCTCTTTCTCTCATCAATTGCGCTAAATCTCGCCTTCGAATATTAATAGGAGTGTTTGAACCTATTACATTAATAGCAATTTCTTCATGAATATCAATTGATCCAGGAGAAGTGTGACCGTACCTTAATTTTAAATTTTCAGCATCTTCATAAGACATGTTATAGGTCAATGCAATATCATTTGTAAATTGAAACCCGCCGACAGGAATCACTGACAAATAAACCATACTTCCTCGATTGAAAACAGCAATATCAGTAGTTCCTTCACCAATATTGATCATTACAGAATTAACTTTTTGCTGTTTAATATTGGAAGACGAATAATAATCCGCTAAAGGCTGAAAAATAAATTTCTCAACGGACAACCCTGCTCCACCCAAAGCCTCTCTGATAAAATTTGTTTGTTCTAAATTGGAAGTAACTAAATGAGTAGATACTTCAATTCCCTGAGCATGCATTCCAACAGGATCAACAATTCCACCATGACCATCTATTTTATACCTGAACGGAAATGAATGGATAATTTCTCTAAATTCATTTCTTGCTTTTAAATTTACTTCTTGAGGAATAGACATTACTTCTTCATATGTAATTACTCCATGTGAACCTACTTGAGAAAAATAATCTTCACGATTTTCAAATCCGATTTGAGCTCCACTAATAGAAATATAAACAGAATCAGAATATCCTTTAGCCATATCAATAGCTTGAGAAAAGCTATCTTTAATGGAATCTACAGCAAGAGAAACATTTTCAATCGAACCCTTTTTTATTCCATTAGACTTGGAATGACCAAAACCTACAACTTCCAAATATTTCTTTTTGGATTTTGTAGCTATTAGTGTAGAAACTTTTGAGGTTCCTAAATCTATTGCTGTAATAAAATCTTGATTAATCATATTCACCTACATGCTCACGTTTAATGAAATTCTTTGGACTATTCGTAATTTCGCGCTACGGCTTCTAGGGTTAGAAGCTATTTCTTGTTCGTTTGGCTTAATCACTTTTTTATTAATTATCTTAATTAGGGCAGAATGCTGACACTGACACTCAATCACTGAGACAGGGCAAACACAATTTAAAGAATTTTTCTTGAAAAAATTTTTTACAATTCTGTCCTCTAAAGAATGATATGAAATAACAGAAAGATTTCCTCCAAATTTCAGTAATTTTAGGGCTTCTTCTAATCCTTTTTCTACATTTCTTAATTCTTGATTAACGTATATACGAAGAGCTTGAAAAACTTTCGTAGATGGATTAATTTTTGATTTAGATTGTCTTTTGCTATTTGAAATAATTTTTGTCAAATCAAAAGTAGTCTTTATAGGCCTAGAATCTACTATTGATTTAGCTATGATTCTTGATTGCCTCTCTTCCCCATATTTATAAAAAATATCTGCTAATTCTGATTCATCAAATGAATTTAATACTTCACTTGCAGACATACCTTTGGTTTTATCAAATCGCATGTCTAAGTCCGAATCAAATCTAAAACTAAAGCCTCTTTGTGTGTCATCTATTTGCATGGAAGACAAACCTAAATCTAATAAAATTCCGTCTACATCACAGTTATTAAAATTTCGTACTATTTGAACCATATCTACATAATTCCCCTGAGTAATATTCACTCTATTCCCAAAACTAGAAAGATTTTGTTGAGCCAATAAAACTGCATCTGAATCTAAATCAATTCCGATTACTGAAGAATTCGGGATTTTTTCTAATATTTCTCGAGAATGCCCACCCATACCTAAAGTAGCATCAACAAAGACTCCATTATTTAATCCTTCAAACGAAGTTATTACTTCTGTCAATAAAACAGGTATATGCACCCTGGACTTTCCCGTAACTATTAAATTTACTTATTCCCTCTTCTTTACTCAATACGAGTATAATTTCACAACTGGAATGCTTGCAGAGCAAGCAATTTTTGTTTCATTTTCATACGATTTTTCGTTTTTATGAGCATTTTGAGGGGTTATCACTATGAATCAACAATTTAAAGTAGGAATTTTAACTATTAGTGATTCAGGATCAATTGGCAAAAGAAAAGATGTTAGTGGGGCAATTTTAGAAAAATTTGCTGTTGCCAACAACTTAACAATTAGTCTAAAAGAAATTATTCCTGATGATTTTGATCAAATTCAAGAAACCCTAATCGAATGGAGTGACAACGGAGAAGTAGATTTAATTTTGTCTACAGGTGGAACGGGATTAGGTCCAAGGGACCGAACACCCGAAGCTACAAAACTAATCTTAGATATAGAAGTTCCTGGAATAGCAGAAATCATGAGAATTAAAACTTTTTCTGAAACTCCCTTTGCTGTACTTAGCAGATCAGTGGCAGGAGTCAGGTCTGGTTGTTTAATTGTAAATCTGCCTGGTAGCCCTTCAGGTGTTGAACAGTGCATGAAAATCATTTTACCTTCCATAAATCACGCATTAGAAATGATTAGAGGATGGAAAACACATTAATCATGATGTTTCATATATTTACATTATTCCCAAAAATGTTTTCGGAAATATTTTCCGATGGAATAATTGGTCGCGCTTTAAATGAAAATCTAATTAAAATTAATATTCACAATATTCGTGATTTTAGTAACGACAAACATTTTTCCGTAGATGATCTACCCTATGGAGGGGGACCAGGAATGTTGATGAAGCCAGAACCAATTTTCAATGCTGTAAACCAAATTAAAGATCAGTACAAAATCCAAAATAATTCTCCTGTCATTCTGACTACACCCCAAGGAGATAAATTGACTCATAATATTGCTCACAATTTTTCTGAATTCACAGAAATAATTATAATCTGTGGAAGATACGAAGGTTTTGATGAAAGAATCAGAAAGCATTTAGCAACTCATGAAATTAGTTTAGGAGATTTTGTTCTCAGTGGTGGTGAAATTCCAGCAATGGCAATAGTTGATTCAATTTCAAGATTACTACCTAATGTATTGGGAAGTGATGAATCTGCAAAAAACGATTCATTTTATAAAAACTTTTTACAATTTCCTCAATATACTAGGCCATCAAATTTTGAAGGAATGCTCGTCCCTGAAGTATTATTATCTGGCAATCATAAAGATATAGAAAAATGGCGAAAAATTGAATCAATCAAAAAAACGATTAATAAGCGCCCGGATCTTCTAGACTTACAACAATTCACCCAAGAAGAAAAAGAAATTTACTATCGAATTTTAGATGAAAATTCAAAGGAAAAAGAATGAAAAGTAAAGACTTTTTAACTATCAAAGACATTATTCCGAGAGAATTTATTAAATTAATTCAATCTGCAAAAGATATGAAAGACCATCAAACTCCACAATTACTTACTGGAAAAACTGCTGCCCTAATATTTGAAAAACCCTCTTTGAGAACTCGAGTCAGTTTTGAAGTAGGAATAAAACAAATGGGTGGAACATCTATTTTTCTAAGTAATAATGAAATCGGTTTAGGAATTCGAGAACCAGTATCAGATGTAGCTATGGTATTAGATAGGTTAGTTGATGTAATAATAGCTAGAGTTTATTCTCATCAAAGTTTAATAGAATTATCAAATCACACTTCCATTCCGGTAATTAATGCCCTTTCAGATATTGCTCACCCCTGCCAAGCACTAGGTGATTGCTTAACTATTTTTGAACAAAAAGGGCAATTACAAGGATTATCAGTAGCATTTATTGGAGATGGTAATAATATTGCAGGAAGCCTCGCCTTAGCATGTGCTTATTCTGGAATGAATTTTGGGATTGCATCGCCTGAAAAATACCAATTAAAACCTGACATCTGGAAAGAGGCTCAGGAAATAGCAAAAGAGAATAATACTACAATGAAGTGGTCATCAAATGTACAAGACATCGTATCAAATGCAGATATTGTGTATACCGATGTATGGGTAAGCATGGGAGACGAAGAGGAAAAAGAAGAAAGACTTAGCACTTTTTCCTCATATCAAGTCAACGAAAAAGTGCTTTCATTGGCCAAAAATGACTGCTTATTCATGCATGATATGCCTGCACATCGAGGTGAAGAAATTTCTATTAACATGTTAGATCATCCTAACTCTGTAGTGTATCAACAAGCAGAGAATAGGCTACATGCCCAAAAGTCAGTAATCAGAAACATATTCGAATCAAGTTTTTAAAATGTCTTTTCAATCTATGCCATTAGTCACAATAGTTGGTAGGCCAAATGTGGGAAAATCCACATTATTTAATAGAATTACAGGGCAAAGATCGGCAATAGTATCTGATATTTCAGGAACAACCAGAGATCGCGTATTGCAACAAACTGAATGGGGTGGAGATCATTTCACTTTGGTTGACACAGGAGGATTAGACCTATTTCCTGAATCTGTAATTTTAAAACAAGTAGAAGAACAGATTCTCTATGCCATTCAAGAAAGTGATGTAATCATTCTGTTAGTGGATATTTCTGTGGAAATCACTCTTTCTGATAGAGAAATATGCGATTTAGTTAGAAAAACTGGAAAACCTATAGTGTTAGCAGCAAACAAATCAGACAATGACAATAGAGAAAACCTAGTTTCTGATTTATATGAACTTGGATTAGGGCACCCCATACCAATAAGCGCTTACCACAACAAAGGTATAGACGATCTAATGGCAAATGTTATTAAAAATTTACCATTAAAAACACAATTCTCAGAACCAGACAGTGACCTCAATCTATCAATTATAGGAAGAACAAATGTTGGAAAATCATCTTTAATAAACTCTTTAACTGGAGAAAAAAGAGCCATAGTTAGTGAAATAGCTGGAACTACTAGAGATGCGTTAGACACTATTATTAAGTATAAAGACAAAGACATAACACTAATAGATACTGCAGGAATCAGAAGAAGAGGAAAAATCGAACAAGGAATTGAAAAATACAGCATCCTTAGAGCGGTTCGTGCAATTAACAGAAGTCATGT
>CAJWPE010000012.1 GCA_913045625.1 uncultured Chloroflexota bacterium
GGCGCCATGCAGCTGAAAATGTTGTCAGTCTGATGCCTCTTACATTTATGAACTGGTCTGCTAAACGTTGAGTCACAGCCTGAAAAGTGGCGAGTGGCCTTCCGAATTGTTCCCTTTCGCTGGTATATGAGGCGGTCATTTTCAGCGCTGTTTCAGTTACCCCTAACTGGGTTGCGCAAAGGCTGACGAGTAAAATCTGGTGAAGCCAAGCGACACTTTCCTTACCGCCTATTTTTTTAGCAGGTGTAGATTCAAACGACAACTCCCAGAGAGGTTCGCCCCGAGTTGAGGTGCAAGTTCGCATAGTAATATTTGAATCTTCTAGATCAACTATGAAAAGAGAAGGTTCGCCATCACCCATGGCTGTTACTAAAGCTGAATCAGCATGGTGTGCATATTCGACTAAAATTTTTCTACCAGTTAAGCCAGTGTCTCCTACAGGTCCTCCTATTACGAATCTACCAGAAGGATTAACAATATACCTGGTATCTTTTAGAAGATTAGGTGGAATGATGGGTTTTGCTACAAATTCTATTAAGTCTTTTTCAATCTGCTCATTAGAAATATCTGGATCGTGCTGGTTGCTGAGTAGAATAGTGTGAACTCGTACCGGAACACCTTTTGAGTATTCAACTGTGACTTGAGATTTACCATCTGGACGTAGATAAGGTAAAGTTCCGTTTTTTCTAACTTCAGATAATTTTTGAGCTAATTGATGAGAAAGAGACATTGGAAGAGGCATTAATTCAGGAGTTTCGTCGCACGCAAATCCTACCATCATTCCTTGATCCCCTGCGCCTAAAGAGTCAATTTCTTCATCAGAGACAGATGAGTCACGCGTTTCTAGTGAGTTTGATACACCTGAAGAAATATCAGAGGATTGTTCGTCTACGGCAACCATAACTCCACAAGATTTGTAATCGAATCCATAGGAAGGATCTGTATATCCAATTGATTTGATAGTATCTCTAACAATGGAAGGAATATCAACGTATCCTTCAGCAATAGTCATCTCGCCCATTACCACTACTAGTCCAGTTGTACATGCAGTTTCACAGGCAACTCTTGCCCTAGGGTCTAGTTTTAACATAGCGTCTAAAACGCTATCTGAGATCTGATCACAAATTTTATCTGGGTGACCTTCTGTTACTGATTCAGAAGTAAATAAAAATGATGATGATTCCAAAAATGTTAAACTCATTGCTTTCTCCAATCTAAAGGTTTTTTAGTTTAAGTTCCTACATCCCAACTGTTTAAATATATGTTTTGTTCTTCAGTTAAAGTGTCTATTTCTATGCCCATAGATGATAATTTTAGTTTACCTACTTCTTCATCAATGTCTTTAGGCACAACGTACACATCATTTTGTAGGTTAGTATAGTTTTTTGCCATAAATTCTGCAGATAGTGATTGATCAGCAAAACTCATATCCATTACTGCAGATGGATGGCCTTCTGCTGCTGCTAAATTAATTAATCTTCCTTCACCAAGCAAATATATTTTTTTACCTTCAGGTAATGTGTATTGATCTACGTATTCTCTGACTTCAGTTTTACTATCTGCTAATTCTTCGATTCCTTCAATATCAATTTCTACATTAAAATGTCCACTGTTAGCTAATATTGCACCGTCTTTCATTAATTGAGCATGTTTGCTATCGATGGCTTTCATGCCTCCAGTCAAAGTGATGAAAATATCACCTATTTCTGAGGCTTGCTCCATCTTCATTACTTGATGCCCATCCATGGCAGCTTCTAATGCTCTAATAGGGTCTACTTCACACACAACAGTTTTAGCTCCCATCCCACTAGCACGTGAAGCTACCCCCCTTCCACACCATCCATATCCTATTACTACAACAGTTTTTCCTGCCCACAAAACATTTGTGGCTCTAGTGATGCCATCTAAAGTGCTTTGTCCAGTTCCGTAACGGTTGTCAAAAAAATGTTTAGTATCAGCATCATTAACTGCTACTACAGGATATTTCAGATTTCCTTCTTCAGCTAAACTTTTTAAACGTATTACTCCTGTAGTAGTTTCTTCAGTGCCTCCAATTATATTTTCCATCAAATCTGTTCTTTCACCGTGGAGTGTTGCAACTAAATCTGCCCCATCATCCATTGTAATATGAGGTTTGGTCTCTAGTACTGATATTATGTGGTTATAGTATGTGTCTCTATCTTCTCCCTTTATTGCAAATGTAGGAATCCCATATTCATAAACTAGTGCGGCAGCTACATCATCCTGAGTGCTTAATGGATTACTAGCACATAGATATACTTCTGCTCCTCCATCTCTGAGTGTTATGGCTAAATTTGCAGTCTCTGTTGTAACGTGTAAACAAGCTGCTATTTTTAATCCTTTAAGGGGTTTTTCTTTTAAAAACCTTTCTCTGATTGATCTGAGAACAGGCATTTCACGTTCAGCCCAATTGATTCGTTGAATCCCTTGGGAAGTCAAACTTGGGTCTTTTACATCATGTTTTAAATTAGTCATTAATTCTCCTGGTTATGAAATTCTTTTTGGTAAGGTATCGTTATTGTTTAAGGGTTCAAAAGTTGTCATTCCATGTATGCCACGGAATCTGTCTTCAATGTCGCTATGGGTAATTTGAGCTAGTTTTTCTGTGCTGAATCCTTCAACTGCAAATGAGCCCATTACTGAAGCTACAATTAAAGCTTTTCTTAAAGACTGAGGAGACAAATCATCAGAACCAGATAAATATCCCATAAATCCACCTGCAAAACAGTCTCCTGCTCCAGTCGGATCTATAACTTTTTCTATTGGAAAAGCAGGAGCGGTAAAAATATCTCCTTCATTAAACATGATTGCGCCATGTTCTCCTTTTTTTACAATTACAATTCTAGGACCTAATTGTCTGACAAATTTAGCAGCAGTAATTATATTATCCTTTTTTGTGAATGATTTAATTTCGTTTTCATCCATAAAAATTATGTCTACATTTTCAATTACAGATGAAAGGTTATTTTGATGATCATCAATCCAAAAATTCATAGTATCTAAAGCTACAATTTTGGGTTTAGTTTGCATTTGATCTAGGACTTGATTTTGTATTTTTGGATCAATATTTGCTAAAAACAAATATTTGGAATTTTTATTGGAAGTGTTTAAAGTCGGATTGAAATTTTCCAATACATTTAGATGAGTCTCTAAAGTTTCTCTCTGATTAAAATCATCATCATTGTATTTTCCGGACCATCTAAAGGTTTCTCCATCAACTTTTTCTAATCCGTCAATATTTACTCCTGATTTTTCGAGCATAGAGAAATATTTTTCAGAATAATCACTACCAACTACTCCTACTAGGCTAGAGGATGTGAAAAAACTTGAAGAAATAGAAAAGTAAAAAGCTGATCCTCCCGGTGCATTTTCACGGGAACCAGATTTTGTTGAAACGGAATCGTAAGCAACTGTACCTACTACTAACAGAGACATGTTCTATAGATCAGTTCCTGTACTTGTTGGGTAGCCTTTTTCAATCCAGGTAGGTGTTCCTTCTTCAATATTGAATAGACGATCAGATTCAATTCCCATAGCAGCTGCCATTTCACATGCGAGGCCACTTCGGACTCCAGCTGCACATATAAAAAACAATTTTTTATCAGAAGGAAGTTCTTCAATTCTAGCTAAAATTTCATCAACTGTAATGAATTGTGCATCAGTTACATGTCCTTCTAAGTATTCATCCATTCTTCTGACATCAACAAATGCTACTTCATCAGATCCATGGAATTCAACAGCCTCATCGACTGAAATTCTGTTGTAGGGTTCGCCTTCAACTTGTCTTGGCATATTATTCTCCTAGGTTCTTATTTTATCTATTTGACTAGCCAAATCTGGTAAGTCTTTAGCTACGATGTCTATATAATCTTCATCATTATTATCAACTTGTGTGTCCGGTCCAAATTCCATTGGTCTTGGAATGTATGCTGTTGCCATACCATTCTTTTTTGCTGCAGATAAATCACCTTTATGAGCCGCAACCATCATAATTTCTTCAATAGGGAACCCAAGAAATTGTGACGTACTTAAATAAGCTTCATTGTCAGGTTTGTAATGGTTACATAACTCAGCTGATAAAATTGTATCCCATGGAAGTCCACCAAATTTTGCCATATTAACTAAAAGTGAAACATTTCCATTTGATAATGTGCTAATTACATAATTTTTTTTCAGCATAGTTAATCCTTTAACTGAGTCGGGCCAAGGGTCCAAGCGATGCCATGCGTGATTTAAAAAAACCTTTTCTTTTTCAGTTAACTGATCAATCTGGTAACTCTTAAGTAGTTCATCAAGAATTATTCTATGGAGATCATCAATTTTCATCCATGGAAGTTGTCCAGTTCTTACTTTATTCATTGAAGGTCCGTAGCCTGCTCTCCATTCGTCAGCGAATTCGTCGGGATTTAACTCTACGCCCTGATTAGAAAGAATTTGTTGTACCTCTCTTGAAATACTTGACCTCCAATCTACTACTGTTCCAAAGACATCAAAAGTCATAGCTTTAACATTTTTTAGAGATTCATTCATTTTTGCTCCAATTAATTTGAAAATTTTGCGGCAACATGACGTCTTTGAATTTTTCCAGTAGCAGTTCGAGGAAGTTCTTGGACAACAAATATTTTAGAAGGAATTTTAAAATCAGCGATATGTTTTGAGCAATATGCTTGAATATCAGTTTCTGATATTTCTCCTGATAAAACCACTGCGGCCTGAACTATTTCTCCATATTTTTCATCTTGAATTCCGAAAGATACTGCTTCAGAAATTAAAGGGTGTTGAATTAATGCAGCATCTACCTCTAGGGGTGAAATTTTTTCTCCACCTCTGTTGATCAGCTCTTTTAATCGACCAGTTAGAGTTAATACGTCTTTTACAGACAATTGCCCTTGATCTCCCGTTCTAAACCACCCATTTGTAAATGCTTCTGCGTTTGCATCAGGATTATTATGATATCCCTTTGTGACATTTGAACCTTTAATTACTACTTCTCCCGTTTGTCCGTATGATAAAAGGTTTCCTGATTCATCCATGATTGAAATGTCTACGCCTGTCCCTATACCTACTGTTCCAGGGCTTCTGCTACCAGGAGGTAACAAGTTGGATGACATTTGGTGAGATGCCTCAGTCATACCATAGGCTTCTAGTACTGGAGCTCCAAATCTGTTTTCTAGTTGGTCAAATACTGATGGAGCTAATGCTGATGAACACGATCTAATTAGTCTAAATGATTTACTTGGAGCATTATCATCATTTGCCCGCATTAGAAGAATTTGATGAATAGTAGGGACTGCAGAAAACCATGTTGCGTTGTAGTCTAATCTGTCTTGCCAAAAAGTACTTGCACTAAATCTTTCAGGGATCACAATTGTTCCTCCACTAAATAGTGAAGATAAAGCTACTCCTATTAATCCATGAACATGAAATAACGGCATCACAACTAGTGCAGTATCATCTCCGTTTAGTAAGTAAGTTTTGGAAATATTACTTAGAGATGTCATTAGATTTTTATGAGTTAAGGGTACTCCTTTAGGCCTGCTAGTAGTACCAGAGGTGTGCAAGAAAAGAGCAATGTCTTTTTCGTCGGGTGCAGCAACTGATTTTGATTTAGTTAAGTTTGTACCATTTTTTTGAATTTCTAATTTTTCATCAGAGTTGATTTTTACTGAAGCAATCTCAATATTAAGTTCGTTTGCTGCTTCAATTGCAATTTTTGCATTCTCTTTTATGATCACTAACTGTGACTCTGTATCTTCCATATAAAATTTGAACTCATCTTTTGTGTAAGCTGAGTTAAGGGGTGCTGCAATGGCGCCTGAACGAGTGACAGCCAAAAATACAATCATGAACTCAAGCCCGTTGGGTAATACTATTGAAACTGTTCTGCCTTTTTTGACGCCTGAAGCAGACAATATCTCAGCTACTCTTTCAACTTCATCATGAAATTGGCCATATGTTTTTTGAACCCCATTAGGTACTACAACACATAAATCATCTTTAGGACGATTTGATAAAATGTTTGCAAGAGTGCTCATAGGATTCTCCAATCTGTATTTAGTTTCTTACTTTTACATTTAGGTCTGTTCATGTCAACAGTCATTTTAGATCTATTTTTTTCTATACCATTTGATAGCATCTGCAATCCCTTGTTCAATAGACATTCTAGGTTCCCAATTAAGTAAATCTTTTGCAGTAGTTATATCAGCGAAATTTCCAGCAACATCACCTGGTCTAGGTTCAATTATTGTTGTGTCTAGTTCAATTCCCACAACTTCTTCAAAAACAGAAATCATTTCTTTTACTGTTAGTCCACTTCCGCTTCCAATATTTATCGGAATAAAAGGTAAATGTTCAGAAGTGATTACATTGATTTGTTCTAAGGCTTTTAAGTGAGCTTCTGCTAAGTCCCATACATGAACATAGTCTCTAATACCTGTTCCATCTTTTGTGTACCATTTATTTCCAGTGATGGTGAATCTTTTATTTTTACTTTCATATGCTTGAATCAATTTACCTAACAAGTGTGTTGATATTGAAAAATCAGGCCCAGATCTCATTTTAGGATCTGCTCCAATAGGATTAAAGTATCTTAGAGATACACATTTCATACCGTAAGCCTTACAGAAATCTTCAAGAATAAATTCCATTGATAATTTTGTTTTTGCATATGGACTACTGGGTTGGAGTTCTGAAGTTTCTGAAACAATTTGTTCATCTATTGATCTATATAGAGAGGCTGTGGAACTAAATATAATGTTAGAAATATTGGCTTCTTTCATCCAATTTAAAAGAGTTAAAGTTTTGATTACATTCTCTTGATAATATTCACTAGGATTTGATACAGATTCAGGAACCACAATTTTTGCTGCACAATGAATTACAGCATGAATATTTTTATGATCTAATTCAATTTGTTTTAAAGCTTTAATATTTCCTATGTCATTTTGGTAAAAATTTGGAGAATTAGATACTTTGCTGCCCTCGGAAGATAAATTGTCTATTATGATTACTTCATATCCCTTATCTTCTAATGCAGAACAAATTGTAGATCCTATATAACCTGCTCCACCTGTGATTAAAATTTTCATATAGTTCTCTATTGATGATTGGTTTAATATGTTAGCCTGAACTACATTATTCTAACTTTTCAGGAGTGTAAATATGATCTATGAATTTCGCACTTATGACTTAAAACCTGGATCTTTACCTGTTTTTGGAGAAAGAGTATTAGAAAAATTAGATAAAAGGTTGGAGTATTCTCAATTAGGAGGATATTTTTACACTGAAATTGGACCACTAAATCAAGTGGTTCATATTTGGCCATATCAAGATTTGAATGAACGGAATCAAATTAGATCCAAGACTTTAGAAGATGGGATTTGGCCTCCTGATGGTACAGGAATTGTAGAAAAATTAAATTCAGAAATTATGTTGCCTGCTAAATTTATGGATCCATTAACTCCTCGATCTATAGGCCCTATTTATGAAATACGGACTTATATGTTTGCTCAAGGCGACCTTCCCAAAGCATTAACTGCATGGGAAAAATCAATTGATGAAAGAAAAAAATATTCACCTTTTGTAGGTTGTTGGTACAGTGATATTGGTCAATTAAATAAAATGGTTCATATTTGGGCTTATTCGAGTTTAGAACATCGTGCCGAAACTAGAAAAACTGTAGTAGAAAAAGGAGTTTGGCCTCCAAAAGATAGAACACCTTTACTTTCTCAAGAGAGTAAAATATTACTACCATTTGAGTTTTCCCCTCTGCAATAATTTATTTCATGATGAGTAATAAAAGATTTCATGGATTAGATGCATTACGAGGTATCGCTATGGTTCTAGGAATTGTGTTGCATGCTGCTTTGCCATATGTTCCTGGATTAGAAATCATTTGGCCTGCTAATGATCAGTCATCTTCCGTTATCACCATTATTTTTCAATTTATACATATGTGGAGAATGCCGCTATTTTTTATTTTGGCTGGATTTTTTGCAAGATTGTTAATTGATCGTAAAACATGGAATAAATGGTTAACTAATAGGGTCCTCAGAATTGGGATTCCTATATTAATTTTTTCTCCAGTAATGGCAATTACTTTACCGTGGATCTACATGTATGGATGGATGGGCGAAATTAATGTTAAATTCTCAATCGAGGGCTACCCCCACCATTTATGGTTTTTATGGCATTTATTAATTTTTGTTTTAATTTCTTGTGCTATTAATCCACTAAATAGTTTTTTTAAAAAAATACAATTATTCAAGTTTTTAAACAAGATAATTTTTCAGAGTAAATTTCCTTTAATTTTAATATTTTCTATAACATTTTTGATCTTATTATCAGAAGGAGAATTGATTTTGAATCCTTTTGCTTCTAGTTTGTATTTTCTGTTGGGATATTCACTTTATAAAGATTTACAATATTTTCAATTTATAGTTTTGCATTGGAAAAAATACCTGTTGATAGGATTAATTATTTCTTGTCTATTTTTGATTCTTGAAAATTTTAGATACTATGATTTTAATTACAGATTATCACCACAAGAACTTAAGGATTTTCAAGGTTTAATGTGGTTAGTTAATCAGCCAATCAAAGTGACTGGTGCAATATTTATATCTTTTGCATTCATTGGTTTATTTGAATCTAAAATCACACAATTCAATTCATTAGGACGGTTTTTGTCCGATTCTGCGTATTGGATGTATTTGATCCATCTGCCCATAGTCAACTTGATTGGATTTTATTTATTTCAGTTTAAATTTGTACCAGAAATAAAGTTTTTGATTTCAATTTTTGCTACGCTATTTATATCGTTATTGACTTATAAGCTTTTCGTGAGATCTACCTATTTGGGTATTTTATTGAATGGAAATAAGTATCCGTTTACGAAAACCTTGTGACATTAAATGCAGATATGTCAATTTCGGGTTCTTTATTCATGACAAGATCAGATGTGATTTTTGCCATACCTGGACCAAGTAGAATTCCTTTTCTGCCTGCTCCTGTACCCAAAAAAACATTATCTATTTGTGGTGCAGATCCCAATATCACTTTCCCGTCTATACTCAATGGCCTAAGGCAGGCAGTGTGATATACGAGCTCAGCATCATCTAATCCGTGGATCATGTGAGTTAATGATTCTAAAACTGAATTTCTTCCATATGGTGTTGGGGAATCTTGGAATCCTATATCTTCTTCAGTAGTTCCAGCCCATATAAGACCATCAGGTTTAGTTACAGCATAGTTATGTTGGTATCCAGCACATGCCTTCAATTCTACAGATTCAGACTTTAATCTGAGGATTTGTCCCTTTAAAGGCCGTATAGGGACATTGATTCCCAACCAATCAGAAACATTTCCGGACCAAGGTCCCATGCAAAGTACTAGTTTATCAAAATAGATTTTTTCTTGGTGAGTTGAAACGGATTTTGCTAAATGGTTTTCAATTTGAATTCCAGTAATTTCTTTGTTTAAAATTTCCACACCCAGTTTTTCACAGCTTTGAGTTAATGCGAGAACTAGTCTGTAAGGTTCTACGTCACATACTCCTTCTGTGTAAACTGCTCCAATAATTTCAGGGTTTAAATTGGGTACGATTTCTAGAGCAGTTTTGGTGTCAACCCACTCAACTTTATAGTTGTCTACTTGTTGGCGCCATTTCATTGTTTGTTCTGCTTCTTTGCGTTCCTCATCGTTAAATACTAAATCGATTGCAGGTCTAAATCTGTGATGATAATCAACACCTGATAACTCTGGAAGCTCTGAAGAAAATTCGTGATGTTTTGCCATTCCTAATTTAGCTAGATCAAATACAGGTGAAATACTGCTGGGATCTCCAGCTTCTCCAAGGGGACTGAGTCCTCCGAATGCAAATCCAGAAGCATGGCTACCAATAGAATCTTTTTCTAAAACTGCTACTTTTAATCCTGATTTAGCCAAAAAGTATGCAGTAGAAAGTCCTACAATTCCTCCACCTATTATACAAATTTCATAATGAGTTGATTCCAATTAAAAATCAGCCTCCAGTTTAGTAATTACCACATCTAATTGTGACACAAAGTGATCTATTTCGTCATTACTAATACATAGAGGAGGTGCAATTGGAATCACATCACCTGCTCTTCCAAACAACTGATGCTCTTTCATCAATAAAGTTGCTTTGTCAGCTAATTTGAAGCTAGGGTCGAATTTTTCTTTAGTTTCCCTGTTTTTCACTAACTCTACTGCGCATAGAAGTCCCTTTCCACCCCGTACATCTCCCACGATCTCATGACTTCTTAATTGTTGTAATTTTTCAAAAAGATAATCTCCCATTTCAGCAGAATTTTGCACAATATTTTCAGCTTCCATAATCCTCAAGTTTTCTATACCTGCAGCACAAGAAGCTGGATTGCCACCAAATGTGATTAATTGTCTGAAAACAGAATCATCTGATCCTTCAAACTCACTTGCGATTTTTTTACTAGCGATAGCTGCTCCTATAGGAAGGTATCCGCTAGTTAAGGCTTTAGCTACAGTAGTGATATCTGGTTTGATACCCCAATGTTCTGAAGCAAAAACTTTTCCAGTTCTTCCAAAGGCATTGATTACTTCATCGCAAATTAAAACTACTCCGTATTTGTCACAAATTTCTCTGATTGTTGGCCAATATTCCGGATGAGGGATATGAATTCCAGCAGCTGCAGAAATAGGCTCTCCAATGAAAGCTGCTACGGATGAAGGCCCTTCATGAAGAATTGCTCTTTCTAATTCTTTAGCACACTCTAAAGTACATCCTCCCTTACTGCCGCAACATCGGCCCCTATAGCTATCAGTTTGTTCAATATGAATATTTCCAGGAACTAGAGGTCCAAATCTAGATGAAGGGAATATCCCTCCTCCTAAACTCATTGTTGCAAGTGTACCCCCATGATAGGATCCTCTTCTGCTAATAATTTTCCATCTATTTCTTTCTCCGATATTGTATTGAAAATTTTTGGCCATTTTCATAGCCGTTTCAACAGCCTCTGATCCTCCGCTAACAAAATATATTCTAGAGTCTTGGTCTGGTGATAATGATGCAACTTTTGCAGCTAATTCTGCTGTAATTGGAGTTACAGTTCCTCCAGGAGAGTAAGAAATGTTAGTCATTTGCTTGTGTACTGCGTCAGCAATTTCACGTCTTCCATGTCCAAGATTGACCAACCACATACTTGATAAAGTATCGAACCACTGATTTCCATCTGTGTCGTTTACCCACACCCCTTGAGCAGAATCAACTAGAGTAATTCCATTATCCCCAAACATTTCATCAGTTTGTTTTGCGTGAGGCCAAAAATGTTCAGCAGCGTTTTGTTTTATTATTTCTAAGTCTTCACCTGATAAAACCATTTTATTTCCTTTTTATTCAAAAAATGAAATTGCTAGAATCCAAAAAAGTACAATCAATATACTGATTCCCAAAAATATCACCGCACGGTTTTGCAAAATCTTTTTATTATTTAGTATTTTCAGTTCTTCGATTTCTGCGTATAACTCGTCTTCTCTTTTTTTAAGAGTGGAAAGATGTTCTTTTTGATTGAATTCAGATTCCATGCTCAAAACTTTGTTTAATCTTCTAGAGTGTCTTTCTTCTCCTGTATATTTTGCGTCTATAAATGCTTTTACAAGTTCTTTGGCTACTTCTATCCCGATAATTCTTGACCCAATACATAAAAGGTTCATATCATCATGCTCAACACCCTGATGAGCTGAATAAATATCATGACATACTGCAGCTCGTGTTCCTTTGATTTTGTTAGCAGCAACTGATGCCCCTACTCCACTTCCGCAAATCATGATTCCTCTATCAGTTTCTTGTTGTGAAACATTATCAGAGATGATTTTAGCGAAGTCAGGGTAATCGTCTGTAGATTCATATTCATAAGGGCCTAGGTCAATAGCTTCATGGCCCAAAGATTGAATGTGTTCTATTAATTCTTTTTTAAGTTCAAACCCATTATGATCAGCTGTTAATGAGATTCTCATGATTTCTCCCACGATTTCTATGCAGATTGTAAATTTTTAAATTTATAAGTGCAATGGATAGAATGGTTGATTAGTTATTTAGAGTAATATTAGATCGGGTAATAAATGTCTACGAAAATACAATTAGTAAAACAGTCAGAAATATTCATCAATCCTACAGATTTGATGACATATATGCATGAAATGTCAGAAAAATTTTATACAGAGAAGACTGTGTATTTATCTCCTGTTGAAAAAAATGCGTCTAAATCTATTACTCCTAAAATTTCAGGACCTGTTATTGAGAAGTTAGTTGATGAATTAGATGAGTCAATGACTGGATATATGATAATTCGTAGAGATACGGATGTTTCTGTAATTGTTCCTCCTTTTCCATTTTCTATGGATGCAATAATTGAAGGTGACGATACGATTATGTTGGAAGATATGTTTGACTCTTCATTTGAAGTTGGAGTAATACTAATTAGATTAGGTAGATTTGCTGTAGGGGTTTTAAAAGGAGATCAATTGATCTCATCTAAGACGGATACTAGACAAATGAAAAACAGGCATCGTGCGGGAGGGTCTTCTCAAAGAAGATTTGAAAGAAGTAGAGAACGACTGATCAGAGAACTTTTTGATAAAACTTGTGAAGTTTCTAAATCCTTGTTTGAACCAGAGAAATCTACGATCAAATATGTTTTTTTAGGGGGAGAAAAACATACTGTAGGTCGGTTTTTAAACAGATGTGAATATCTCCATAAATCAGGATTTGATATTCAGAGTAGGATACTTTCAGTCGATGTCCCAAATAATGATGCAATCAAATCAATTCACCAAGAAGTGTATAAATCTAAACTTCTCAATTACAAAATAGTGATCGGTTAATTATTTAGCAGTATATCCTCCATCAACTAGAAGAGTTGATCCGGTTATGAAGGACGAATCATCCGAAGCTAAAAAAAGAGCTGTGTTAGCCACTTCTTCAGGTTTGCCCATTCGGCCCATAGGATGAAGTTCTTCAATGATTTTTTTGGTAGCTTGATTTTCAGTTAATGATTTTGTCATATTTGTTTCTATGAATCCTGGGCAAATTGCATTGACTCTAATTCCAAATTGAGCCATATGATTAGCTAATGTTTTTGTTAACTGAATAACCGCTCCTTTTGATGGAGGATATGGGTTTAATGGTGTTCCTAATGTGTCTGGATAACCTACTACACCCATTATGGAAGCGAGATTGATAATGGAGCCTTGTTTTTGAGATTTCATCACCTCTATGGCATATTTAGATACTAGAAAAATTCCTTTCACATTGACTTCCATGACTCTGTCCCAAATTTCCTCATCATTATTTGTGTTAGGAATAGCATTTCTACTAGTTACTCCTGCACTATTTACTATTATGTCGATAGTGTTAAATTTTGTGGCAGTGTCACTAATAAGTTTTTCTACTTCAGAAGATTTTGTAACATCTGACTGTATTTGAATCACATTGTCTTCAAAGTTCATTTGATCGATGTCTGTAGCAATTACTTTGGCCCCGTGTTCTGAGAAAAGTTTTACACAAGAAGCTCCTATGCCAGAACTTGCACCTGTAATTAAAGCTATTTTTCCATCTAATCTTTTTTGAGAAGTCATTTATCACCCAAATAAATAGGCTTTTAAGATATCACAATTGTCTCTTTATGGGAGACACTGTTAGAATCCCCAAATTGAGAGGTGAATTATGCCAGAATATAAGCAACATGTATTAGTTTGTGATGTAGTTAGAGATGATGAAAAACATTGTGGAGATAAAGGTGGTGGAGATGTGAAAAAGAAATTTGCTGAAGTTCTAGCAGCAAATGACTTACGGAATGATGTGTATCTTTCAAGTGTAGGATGTACAAGCCAGCATGGCTTATGTCAAATGGATCAAGCAAGTGTGATCATATATGGTGTTAATAACCAAGGTACGTGGTACGTAGCTGACGTAGATGATGTTGAAACTTTAGTTAATGAACACATCAAAAATGGAATTATAGTTTCATCATTATTAAATGAAAAAATGAAGGTTAAAATTTAGATATTAATCAGAAATTTCTGCGATAATTTCTATTTCTATGGGCCAATTATTAGGCAAGCTAGATACTCCTATTGCGCTTCTTGCATGCCTACCCTTGTCCCCAAACACTTCAACTAACAGGTCTGAACATCCGTTTGTAACTGCGGGGGGGTCAAAAAAGTCAGGGCTGGAATTAACCATTGATAGTACTTTTACGATTTTGGAGACTTTTTCTAAATCACCTAAATATCCTTTAAGTCTAGCTAATATGTTTATGGCAGTTAGTCTAGCTGATTCGTATCCATCTTCAATACTCAAATCTATGCCAAGTTTTCCTTTGAATTCTCTACCATCTGAACTAGGCGCTGGCCCTACTCCAGATAGATAAATTAAGTTTCCAGTCCTTACTACAGGAACGTAGTTGGCAACAGGTGCGGGAGAATTTGGTAAAATAATACCTAATTCTTGAATTTTTGATTCTGCAGACATTTTGCCTCCTAATTTAGTCGTCTTATTTTTTTGTTAATAGAAAAATATAATAATGTAAGAACAAATAATAATGTTCCACTGATGGTTAATGAGTTGGCGGTTCCTATTTGTTCAGCTAGTATTCCGAATGGTACCGCACTTAAGGGCATCAATCCAAATGCCATCATTGCTAAGCTCATTGTTCGGCCTCTAAATTCAGTTGCTGATTTCATTTGAATTAAAGTCATAGTTAATGACATGAAAGCTGCACTAGATAGTCCTATAAAAAAAAGAAAAATTAATGCAATTAAATATTCATTTGTTTGCGCAAAAGTTGCTAATGACAATCCCCAAAGAAGACCAAAAAATATTAATATTTGCCCTTTTTTTGAACTTTTACCCAAAGCTGCTAATCCAAACGTCCCTACAGTTGCTCCAATTCCAATTGACATTAATAAGTATCCTAATCCATCTGCGTTTATCCCCAGAATTTCTTTTGCCCAAGCTGGAATTAATACAAAATATGGGAATCCAAACATTACTGCAATAAACATTAATATGAATAACATTCTTAATTCTATGTTAGAAAATGCATATTGCATTCCTGCTTTAATATCATTTAGAAAAGATTTAGATTTTTCGTTTCGTTTTGTTTTTTCATAGGTGATTATTGAAATAATTAACGCCGACATTAGGAATGTAAAAGATACTGCTATAAACGTACCAGATGTATCTATTAAAATTATAAGAATTCCTGCTATTGCTGGTCCGAATGCCCTAGATAGATTGTTGCTCGTATTACTTAAAGATATGGCATTCATTAGTTTGTTTTCAGGTACTAAATCAGAGATCATTGCTTGTCTACTCGGCATATTTAATGACATTAATGATCCATTACAGAAGGCAATTAAAACAACATGCCAATATTGAACTAAGTCAAAGTAATCTAATAAAGCAAGGATTATGATTACTACTGCATTAGAAAATTGACTAATAGTAATTAGTTTTTTTCTGGAAACTCTATCTGCTAAAGCTCCAGTGATTGGGGAGAAAAAAGTCATAGGTAGTGCAAATGCTAGAGTCATGATTGAAAGTAAAAAAGGGGAATCGTCAGTAAGCCTTAAAATTAACCAACTTCTTGCTGTGATTTGCATATTTAAAGCAAGCCAAGAAGCAAAAGATGCCAACCAAAACCATCTGAAATTTTTGTGAACAAACGAAGTAAATATGGATTGATTATTATCTGATTGATGCAATGTTAAGAAAAATTATCACTAGTAACGAATACAGTCAATTAATTCATGTATTACTTTTCTATTATTAGACATTTTTTTTTGTGTAATTACAATTGGTATCAAGTATGATTTAGAAATATATTCTGGAGGATAATTTAATGAGTGCAGATAATTTAAATATTGGATTAATTGGTGCAGGAGGGAATACTAAATTAAGGCATATTCCTGGTTTTAATTCTCAGGAGAGTGTTTTTATTCAAAGTGTATGTAACAGGTCAAAAGAGTCTGGTCAAAAAGTCGCTGATGAATATGGGATTGAAGTAGTACACGAAAATTGGGTTGAATTATTAGAAGACCCTAATAATGACGCAGTATGTATAGGTACATGGCCGTACATGCATTCAAATATGGTTATTTCAGCATTAGAAAATGGAAAACATGTAATGACTGAAGCTAGGATGTGTACAACTGCTGCCGAAGCTCATTTGATGTTAGAAACTTCTAAAATGTATCCAGAATTAATTACCCAAATTGTCCCTGCTCCACATACTTTAAATCTTGATAAGACAATCAAAAAATTAATTTCAGAAGGTTATTTAGGAGACATTATTTCAATTGATGCCTCTGTTACTCAAGGAGGGTTTATAGATAAAAATAAACCTTTCCATTGGAGGCAAAGTAGAGATTTAAGTGGTTATAACATTATGGGTTTGGGTATTTGGTATGAAGCTATTATGAGGTGGGTTGGAGATGCTGCAACTGTACAGGCTTTGACTAAAATTAATGTTCCTACCAGAATTGATGAAGATGGTAATACTCAGTTTATTACTGTTCCAGATCATGTTGAAATCATATGTGAAATGTATTCAGGCCCTATGATGCATATTAGATTTAGTGATGTCCTAGGCCATGCTTCAGAAGATACCATTTGGTTGTATGGAACAGAAGGTACCTTAAAAATTGATGGAACAAATCGAAAAATTTTTGGTGGCAGACGGTCGGATACTGATTTGAAAGAAATTGCTATTAAGCCTGATTTGCAAGGTGATTGGAGAGTGGAAGAAGAATTTATTAATGCTATTAGAGGACAAGAAAAAATTACTCACACTACGTTTGAAGATGGTGTACGGTATATGGAATTTATCGAAGCTGTTACTAGAAGTGCTCAGGCTGGTGAGAAAATACATTTGCCATTTTAAGGACTCTTTATGATTTATAACTATGAACAATTGACAGCTAAATCATTGCCTCCAGACATAAATATGCCTCTAGGTTTGGCAGCGGATGTTAAATATGTTTTTTCAGTTACTTACACTGATCCTGATGCCATGGAGTTAGATGGATTAGCAAAAGTGACTTCAGATGTTGTGCTAAGAGAAGGGAAAAATTTGGCTGCGTATCCTCCGGTTCAGGGAGATTTGGGTTTAAGGGAATTTATTGCTCAAGAACTTGAAAATAAAAGAGGCGCAAAAGTCTCTGTAGACAATATTTTTTTATCTAGTGGGGCTGGTGGAGCGTGTCAGGTATTTGTTGATGCTTATATTGATGATGGTGATTATGTTTTGATGGATCAGTTTTGTTATCACGGCAGTTTGAATATGTTCTTAAAGAAAGGAGCACAAATCATTCACAGTGAAATGGATGATTTTGGATTGATTCCTGAAAAAGTTGAAGAGAACATTCAAATGTTAATTTCTCAGGGAACCAAACCCAAAATGATTTATACAATTTCCGTTTTTCATAATCCTACAGGGATTACTTTGAGCTATGAGAGAAGAAAGCAACTTATAGAAATTTCAAAGAAATATGGGGTTCCAATTTTAGAAAATGAATCATACGCAGATTTTCGTATTGATGGGCCTGATTTGCCTCAATCAATGATAGGTATGGATCAAGATGGAGGTGTGATGCATATCTCAGCTTTCACAAAGTTAATGGGTTGTGGTTTAAGATTGGGATTTGGAGTTTTTCCAGAGCAAGCTCGACCTCCATTAGATGTAATTAAATATGGAGTTAGTCCTAGTCACTTAACATCTATGGTTGTTCATGAATATTTAAAATCTCATAAAACTGAGTATGTTAGTAATGTTGAAAAATCTTTGCAGGCAAAACGTGATGCTATGTTGCAATCTTTAGGAGAATATTTTCCTCCTTCATGTACTTGGAGTGAACCAAATGGTGGAATGATGATTTGGGTAAATCTTCCAGAAGGTACAGATACTTGGAATGCATTGGATAGAGCAGTAGAGAGAGGTGTTAAATATAATCCAGGTCCAATTTTTAGATCAGATAGAGAGGGGCGAAATCAATTACGCCTTACATTTAGCCATAATTCTCCCGAAGAAATTAAAGAAGGAATTGCTATTTTAGCCGATGTATTTGAAAAGGAAGGATTTTTTAATGAGTAATAAGAATGATCTGACTTCTGATGAAATTCGTCATCTAGCAGCTTTGACTCGGATATCTATGACAGATGATGAAGTTGTGAAAATGAGAGATGAAATGTCGAACATTTTGGATAGTATCGCTGTATTAAATGAGATTAATACTGATTCTGTAGAGCCAACTGGACATTCTGTAGATCTTAAGTCAGTTTTAAGAGAGGATATTTCAAAAGATTCATTATCTACAGAAGAAATTTTAATGAATGCCCCAAATCATGACGAAGATTTAATCAAAATTAAACCTGTTTTTGAATAGAGGTAATATGAATCAAAATGATTTGAAGAATCTGACGATAGAAAATGCAAGATATTTGCTAGATTCACGTCAGGTCAGCAGTTTAGAGTTAACGGAATCCTATTTAGAAAGAATTGATAATACTGAATCAGATATAAATTCTTTTGTGACTGTTTCTAAAGATACTGCTATTAATGATGCTAAAAATGCTGATACGTTAATAGGTTCTGGTAACCAAAAGCTACTTACTGGAATTCCATTACAGCTTAAAGATAATCTATGCACACGGGGAATTAGAACAACGTGTTCTTCGAAAATGTTGGAAAATTTCATTCCACCCTATGATGCGTTTGTTACAGAAAAACTTAAAAATCAAGGCGCAGTACTGCTAGGAAAGGGGAATCTGGACGAATTTGCTATGGGTTCTTCTACTGAAAACTCTGCATTCCAATCTACAAAAAACCCTTTTGATATTACTAGAGTTCCCGGAGGAAGTAGCGGTGGTCCTGCAGCTTCAGTTGCAGCTTCTCAATGTTTATTTTCATTAGGATCTGATACTGGTGGCAGTATTAGGCAACCTGCCTCACTTTGTGGGGTTGTAGGATTAAAGCCTACTTATGGAAGAGTTAGTAGATATGGATTGATTGCTTTTGCTAGTTCCTTAGATCAAATTGGGCCTATTACCCACACAGTCAAAGATAGTGCAATGGTACTCAATAATATTGCTGGATTTGATTCTAATGATTCTACTTCTTTAAATGTTCCAGTACCTAATTATTTGGAAACGATTGATAAAGGCATTAAGGGATTTAAGATTGGAGTTCCTAAAGAATATTTTCATGAGGGAATAGATCCTGAAATAGAAAAAATAATTAGAGATTCATTAAAAGTATTAGAAAATTTAGGGGCTGAAATTACAGAAATTTCTCTTCCTTTGACTGAATATGCTCTTTCTGTTTACTACATTATTGCTCCCTCGGAAGCTTCAGCTAATTTGACTAGATATGATGGAGTGAAATACGGATTTAATTATATTGAATCAGAAAGTATGTGGGACGGAATTGAAAAGACACGTCAATTTGGATTTGGAGATGAAGTAAAACGCAGAATACTTTTGGGAACTTATGCATTGTCTTCTGGTTACTATGATGCTTTTTATCTGAAAGCACAAAAGGTAAGAACTTTAATTCGAAAAGAATTTGAAGATGCTTTTAGTAATTTTGATGTTTTAGCAATGCCAACTTCTCCTTCAACTGCTTTTAAATTGAATGAAAAAATGGATGATCCCATGCAGATGTATTTAAATGATATTTTTACTATTCCAGCCAATATAGCAGGTATTCCTAGTATTTCTATTCCAGCTGGTATGAGTCACGAGTTACCAGTTGGATTACAGATGATGTCAGGTGCTTTACAAGAAGAAAAATTATTTCAAGCTGCTTATGCTTTTGAGCAAGCTACTGAATGGCACAAAATTAAACCTGAAATTTAGAGGATCAATTGACTCAATCAGATGAGGAGCATCTGTCTATAAGTATTAGAGGGTTGCAAGAATGGGATATAGAAGACCCTAAACAATTAGGCAGAGGTTTAATAATAAAAACCACTAGAGGTGATTTGAGGACAATAGTTCATCATGATCCAAATTTACCTACTACTAAAGGAGTTATTTGGGTGGGTGGTGCATCTGGAGGATTTGATGGCCCTGCCAATGGTTTATATAAGAATTTGGGCGAAAAACTCAATCCTGCCATTACATCATTACGTATAGATTATCGTATCCCAAACGATTTAATTGAATGTGTAATGGATACACTTGCTGCAGTTTCTTTTTTGGTTGGGACAGGACACCAAGAATTAATTTTGGTAGGACATTCTTTTGGAGGTGCAGTTGTGATTAAATCAGCCTCATTTAGTGATCAAGTTAAAAGTGTCATTGCTTTAGCTAGTCAAACAGCTGGAGCCACTGAGGCAAATCTTGTTACTCCTAGATCATTGTTATTGATTCATGGTGATGAAGATATAGTTCTGAGTCCCTTATGTTCTCAAACAATTTATGATTGGGCTGAAGAACCCAAGGAATTGTTTTTACTTAGTGGAGCTAGCCATTCTTTCAAAGAAACTGAACAAGAATTGACCGAAAAAGTAGAGCAGTGGATTCGAAACGTTTTGTGATATTTGGATAGCTATCGCACCGTGCTTAAGTTATACTCCAAATTCTGAAAATAAAATCATTTGGAGGACTTTCATAATGGGCGAATTAGATGGAAAGGTTGCTATAGTCACTGGTGCTGGAAGATTGCGTGGAATTGGTCGAGCTGCTGCTATTTCTCTAGCTAAATTAGGAGCCGATGTAGTTGTAACAGGTACAGGAAGAAACCCTGAAAATTATCCTGAAGATGAAAAAGCTATCGGTTGGAGAGACATAGAAAGTGTTGCTGATTTAGTAAGAGCAGAAGGAACAAGAGCTTTGCCTTTAGTTGCTGATGTTACTAATAGAGATCATGTTAAAAATATGATCGATCAAACCATTAAAGAATTAGGTAGGATAGATATATTAATCAATAATGCTGCTTATGCTAGGGCCGAAGATAGAGTTCCAATTTTAGATTTGAATGAAGATACATTTCAAAAAGTTGTGGATATCAAAATTACGGGCACATTTTTATGCACTAAGGGCGCAGTAGAACATATGATTAAACAAGGCGATGGTGGAAAAATAGTAAATATTTCTTCTGCTGCAGGTAAAAGAGGATCGGCAAATTTCCTTGCATACAATGCGGCCAATTTTGGGATTGTAGGTATGACTCAATCTATGGCAAAAGAATTAGGGCCTCACAATATAAATGTTAATTGTGTTTGTCCTGGTGCAGTTGATACTTCTAGAATGGATGTTGTGCGAGATGATTGGGACACCATGGCAGCAAACACCCCAATTGGTAGAAATGGTACTGACGATGAAGTAGGTGATTTTTGTGCATATCTTTGTACTGAAGCATCTTCTTGGATTCATGGTCAATCTATTAACCAAAATGGTGGATCAGTTATGGAACACTAAATCGTCTTAATTGACCTTCTCGTAATATGGTTGCTAAGATGAAATTATGGGCGGTTAGCTCAGTGGTTTAGAGCGCTGCGTTGACATCGCAGAGGTCACAAGTTCGACTCTTGTACCGCCCACCATCAGGGAGGAATGTTATGAAAGAGTTGCTTACTCTTTATGATACTAAATATAGAGTTGAAGGTATGACTTGCCAAGCCTGTGCTGATTCTATTGAGTCTGCTATTTCTGTATTGCCTGATGTTTCGTTCGCTTCTGTTTCTTTATTAGACAAAGAATTGCTAGTTCAATCTGACCAGATATTAGAGTTAAACCATTTGAATTCAGCTATTTCAACATCAGGCGATTATAAAATTTTGAGTAATGACCCTAGTTTGTTTTCTCAAATTTATAACTATTTTGATTCAAAAAAACCAATAGTTATAGCATTAATTTTAGTTTCGCTTAGCTCCTTGAGCTTACAAGTACCTAACTCGAGTTTTAACTTAAATAGTTGGCTTACTTCATATATGGGTATATTTTTCCTTTTATTTTCCTTTTTGAAATTACTGAATGTTTCAGGGTTTAGTATGACTTTTAAGAGATATGATGTGATTTCAAAACAATTCGGACCTTTTGCTATTGCATATCCATTTATAGAATTGTTACTTGCTTTAGCATTTTTAACTCAATCCTTTTTGATATTTGCGAATATTGCCACATTAATTTTTATGCTTTCTCAATCTATTGGTGTCATTAAAGTGATGAAAAATGGAGAAAATATTCAGTGTGCTTGTATGGGAACTGCTATCAGTTTGCCGATTTCATCTCTAACTCTATTTGAAAACTTAGTCATGATATCTATGGCAACATATATGCTCTTAATTTAAACTTAATACTTGTTCACGAGTGAATATAATGCCTTGGAAATACAAATAACTAAATTTGAAGGAATAGAAAATTGGAATTAAATCAAGCTCAGAAAATTATTGAAGGTGCCCAAAATAAATCAAATGAATTATCAGCAAACTTTTGTATTAGTGTTGTTGATCCACGCGGTGATTTAATTGTATTTATTCGAGAAGATGGTGCTCCATGGAGGAGCGTTTTTATAAGCCAGGGTAAAGCTGCTGCTTCTGCAGCATTTATGCAACCTAGTGGTAAACTTGCTGAAGGTGGACCTAACCCTATTCATCAAGGATTAATGTCTATGCTAGGGGGTAGAATGATTCCGGGTCAGGGTGGCTTGCCAGTATATGACCGTGAAACAATTATAGGAGCGGTGGGCGTAAGTGGAGGTACTCCACAGGAAGATGAAGAGGTTGCAGCAGCAGGGATAAGTTATGCGGGATTGAGTATTTCTATATAATTTATTTTCTATTGTAAATTAAGTTCTGTGTACCCACTTTGTGCTACTTCATCACACCTTTTTCTGTAAGATTGAGCGGTTCCACTATAGCGCGCAAGTATTCTTTTATTTTTACCTTCAACATTTGTGTTTATACCAGTCATCCAAGAATCGACTTTGTTAGATAACAAATGTTCTCCTTGTTCGGCAACGTAATCTGCCCAAGTTTGTACAGCTTCTGTAGTGGCTTCGGCCCTAGTGTATGAATTATTTCTCATAAAATTAATTGTGTCTGTAATCCATTCAACATTGTATTCAATACTTCTTGGATTATTTCCTAACAAGGCATGTGGCCCCATTACCATAAACATGTTGGGGAAGTTTGATACCTGAAGACCTAAAAATGTTTCTAGATTTTTTGCCCATTGATTTTTCAATTTCAGTCCATTCATACCTTGAATATCAATTTTGTCGAAGCTTCCAGTGATTGCATTAAACCCAGTAGCATAAATAATTATGTCAAATTCAAATTCTCTATCTGTAGTTTTTAAACCATCTTCTGTGATACTTAGAATAGGTGTTTCTGTCAGATCAATTAGTTCTACATTGTCTCTGTTATATGATTCGAAGTAATGAGTTTCAAGTGGAACTCTACGAGTTCCAAAACCATGATCTTTTGGTATCAGTTTTTCAGCTGTTACAGAATTGTTGACCCTTGATCTGATTTTATTCGCTACAAATTCAGACATTAATTTGTTGGCTTCAGGGTCAATGAGCATATCTTTGAAGTTACCCTGCCAAATCCCAAATCCTCTGCTCTGGTAAAGATCTTCCCAAAAGTCTTCTCTTTCTTTTTCGGAAACCTCAAATGTTCCTCTGGAATCCAATGTATGAAGAAAACCTCCTACAGTATCCCAACATCTTTGGAAGATATTTTTGTAACTAGACCTGATTTCTTCCATTTCATCTTTTGGAATTGTTCCATTATGAAGAGGGGCGCACCAGTTTGGTCTTCTTTGGAAAACTGTTAAACTGCCTGCTACTTTGCATACTTCTTGGATAGTTTGGACACCGCTGGCTCCAGTTCCGATAACTGCTATTTTCTTACCATCTAAATCTATAGGTTCATGTGGCCACCTAGAAGTGTGAAATGATCTACCATTAAAGGATTCAATTCCATCTATTTTAGGTAGAGTGGGTTCTGATAAAATTCCAACAGCTGAAATTAAAAATCTTGATATGAAAAATTCACCATTTTCTAAAGTTGTTGTCCAAATTCTTTGATCATTATTAAAAATTGTAGATTTAACTCTGCTAGAGAACTGAATATCTTTTTTTAAATCGAATTTTTCAGAGACATATTGTAAATATTTTAGAATTTCAGGTTGTGAAGCAAAATGCTCTTTCCAGTCCCATTCTTTTAATAATTCATCAGAGAAAGAATATCCATATGAATAACTTTCTGAATCAAATCTGGCTCCTGGATATCTGTTCCAATACCAAGTTCCACCTACACCAGTGCCTGCTTCAAGTACTTTTACTTTTAGTCCAGATTCGCGAAGTTTGTAAAGTTGGTATAGGCCCGATATCCCTGCTCCGATTACAATTACATCGTAATCTAAATCTTTGTCTTCTATGATTTGAGTTTTAGTATCTAATTGTGTCATCTGATATTTTTATCAGAAAACCACATAAAAATACAATGAGGAGTTATAAACCCCATATTTTATTAATTCTAGTCTTCAGAACGTAAGAATAAAAAACCTAATATTATTGTTAGAATTAAACCTAGTATGAAAGGAATTCCCATAATGTCATTTTCATACATGGAAATCGCAATTATGCTTCCAAATAAACCATTAGCAATAACAAGCCCTGCGACTATTTTATTAATAGTTGACTGTACAAATATCCCACCACCTATAACTGCAATTCCAAGAAATAGAACAGAAATACCCCAACCTCCAATTGCATTTGAAATTGGATAAACAGTGTTCGCTAGGGCCATATTTCCATTAGCTACAGAATCACCTACCAATACTAATAATGGGTATTCGATGGTAGTTATTGCTAGTCCTACAATCGCAACTATTGTTCCTGCTCTAGCGAGTGGATACCCTTTACCCCCTGTCATTTCGTAGCTTAATCCTCCAAAAGCAACAACAATAATTAGCCATCCTAGAAGTCCTATAGCAGCACCTATTTCAAATACGTCAGCATTTGCTCCAAGCTTAGCTATAAATGCAGCTTCATTAGAAGGAGATTCTGGGAAAGTTGCTACAATTCCTGTGATTCCTATAAATCCTATTAAAGTGATTATAGGACCTGAAATTAAGGCCCAACTTGTTAATTTACGGCTAGATAGCATTTTTATTATTCCTTAGATCTGATTGTTAAGATTCCTGTAACTACTAAAAGGATTGCATTACCTAAATATCCTATAATCATTAAATCTGATGAGTAATCAATAATAGCAATTGTTGCACCAGCTAGTCCTATGACTATAAATGCATAAGCTAAAATCATGCTGAAATTCTTTTGAATTAAAATCGCAAGTCCAACGATAGAGAATCCTATAAGTGTAAAGAAGGTAGCCCATGATCCTATAGCTTGAGCAAGATTGTAAAACATAATGCCATCTAGGAATCCTTCAGAAGCTCCCCATTCAGCTGCATTGCTAAATAGAGCTGACTCCATTATGAATCCTGCAGTCCCCATTACATAAATTATTGTACCGGCTAACATTATTTGAGATCCTGAACCATCTTTCATTTGGGAGTTTAATAATGCTATTCCTGCTGCATGCAAACATAATCCAAATGTTCCTATTATGGATCCGAATTCAATTATATCGGCATTTTCACCCATTAATTTAATGAATTCAGTACTACCATCAGGTGTTGACCCACCTAAAGCTGGAAATACAAATCCAAGAAAACCGACGAAAGTCACAATGGGACCTAAAGTTAATATCCAACCTGTTAATGACCGTGAAGCTAACATTTTTACTCCTTTGATCTTAAGATTAATATTCCTGAAATTAATGCAAGTAATGCACTACCTAGGTACCAAACAAACATCAAGTCAGACGTGTAATCCCATAGGGATAATACTGAGCCGACTAAACCTATTACAATAAAAGCATAAGCAAGGATTGTGTTCAGATTTTTTTGAATAGCTAATCCTAAACCAACTATTGCAAAACCTATTGCAACTGTTGATACCCCAAAAGAGCCTAGTGCTTGAGAGATGTTAAAAAATGATAGGGCATTTACCAAATCTCCATTTGATGCTTGAGAACTTGAAGATACCAAAAGAGCACCCTCACCTATGAGCATAGTGGTACCTAATATAATAAAAAGTATCCCTAATTGCATATAAGGAGATCCTGTTCCGTCTCCCATCATGGTATGCAATAGTCCTAAACCAGCTCCTGTAAGAATTAATCCTAAAGTTCCGATCACAATACCTAATAAAACAATTTGGGTGTTATTTCCCATAGAAGTTAGAAATTCACTTGATCCGTCAGGAGTTCCAGTGACTGGTAATAATAGGCCTAAAAATCCAACAAAAGTAATAATCGGGGCCGCAATTAAAACCCATCCAGTTAGTAAACGTAATGACATTAGTGATTTTCTCCATATGATTTTTAAAAATTATGCTTAAAAATTGTTACATGGATTAAATAAAATATTAATACATTTTCAGCGTATTTTAATTGTCTTGTTCTTCAACATTACTTTCTGAAGGATTTTCTGTATCAGAATTTGATTTTGTTTGAATCTGATCAGCAACAATCATTGCTTCAGTCATTTGTTTCATGATTTCATTTGACCCACCCGCTCCATATGGGATTAAAACGGCATTGTTCTGTCCCGTTGTTCCAATATCTCTTAGAGCATCAAAATATTGGACCATCATTACCATATTCATTACATCTTGAGTTTTGACTTCAGTTCCGGTTACTTCTTTTAAGTCAGAAATTGATTCTTTGAACCCGTCTATAATTGCAGCTCTTTGTTGAGCAACTCCTTGTCCCTGTAATTTTTTAGATTCGGCGTCAGCCTCAGCATTTTTGACCTGACGGATTTTATCTGCTTCAGCTTCATTTAGAGCAGCTACTCTAAGTCTGGCTGTAGCGTTGATTTGGTTCATTGCGTCTTTAACATTAGGATCAGGGTCTATATCTGTGATTAATGATTTAATTATTAGATAACCAAAGTCATCCATTGAGTCTGATAAATCCTCTTTAATTCTTTGAGCTATATCGTCTTTTGTTTCAAATACTTCGTCTAACGTTTTTTTAGGAACTTCACCTCTCACTACGTCATACACATATGAAGTTATTTGTGTGTTGACGTTAGTCAATCTATAGAATGCATCAAATATTTTTTCAGTTACTGCTACGAACTGAACTGATACACCCAAATTCACAAAAACATTGTCTTGAGTTTTAGTTTCTACTGGTACATCTAGTTGTCTTATTCTAATGGATTCTTTTCCAGCTACTCTTTCAATGATTGGAATTTTGAAATGAAGACCAGGACTCAAGATTCTATTGAATTTTCCTAGCCTTTCTATAATACTCATGCTTTGTTGAGGTACTATGACAATACTGAAGAAGATTAATACAATGAGTATGATGACTATGGGTATAAATAAAAAATCCATTTGATGCTCCTTTGACTCAATTTAGAAAGGTGGAAGTTGAATATAATTGTAACTTAAATAAGTTATAAGCTTCTCCACTCTATAAATGTTTCCTGACTTAAAAATTTTCTCTGTTGCTCATCAACTGCTTTTTCAACAGCTTCTTCCCAGATCGAATTCATTAATTCCCTAGAAAAATTGAAAGATCCATCTGACGAGTCTCTTAAAGATATTCTCCAGATCCATTTCATTTCTCGACCTGAAATTGGGATGTCTCCTTGAAAATTACCCACTGGAACTATTTCAGTGGTTCTTAACCAAGACTGGAATTTTTCGTAGAGTTCATTAACCTGTCTGCCGTTTGTCCACTCTATCTCATAATATTCCAGATAATCCCAATGGTAGGATTCTTCTTGTCTTCTTTCTTTTTCGGGTATCTGATCAAACTTTTGGAGCCATTTATCGATTGTTTCTATACTGATAGTTTCACTACCAAAAATTGATTCAAGATTTGTTCTGATAGTGTTTGCATCGGGCTTGAGATTGGAAAAATATAAGTTGTAAGCTGTGTAAAGTTGTTTGTCTTGTATGTCCATAGTTTTCCTGCTGGTGTAATATCAACTAAATTAATCATATTATAGAATTATTGATGGATAATAAAACACTTCAAAATTTAATTGTTAATCAAATGTCGTCTGGTGTTAATTTGCGTCCTTTAGCGGGATTTAAAATGGATTTTTCTGCAAACCCGGAATTTCAAAAAGTTTTTTTTGCGGCAAGTTGTGAATGTGGAACTTCGGCTTTATTAAGTTTGGAAGTGTCTATTCATAAGTCAGACTATGAAATTAATAATGCATTACCGTCATTAATTGAAAAATTACAAAATCAAGAAAAATCTTTTCGTAGCATGAATTGCACAATGCACGGTATGATGAGGAAAGGTTTTATAGAAGACAAAGATGAGTGAGATTTTTTATGCCTAAAGATATGTCAGAATCAGATGCTTTAGAAAGTGCTCAAAAATTTTCTGAACGATACGTTTCTAAGGGCCCTTATGAATTTTTTCCAGAACAAGAAGTTGTTAGTGAAGTTCAGAAAGGTCTAGCTGAAAATCATAGAAATAAAGGATATCGTTATTGTCCTTGAATGCCATTAAGTGGCGATCCAGTTGAGGATCGTAAGAAAATTTGTCCATGTGAACGTCATCATGAGGACATAGCTCGCGATGGATTTTGTATATGAATGTTTTTCGTTAGCGAAGAGTTTCTTCGCAAGTATGAATCTGGAGAAGAATTTTCACAAACTATTGATGAAGCTGTGCCTCTTGGTACTGAACTTTTTGAGAATACTGGTGGTAAAAAAGAATTTAACCAACGACGTAGATCTGAAGATCAAAAAGATGAAGAAGATACAGAAGACAAAAAAGACAATTAGAGTATAATGATTTCATATACTTCAAGGAGTTTTCAGTGAGTGATCCAGTAAGAGTTTTTACCTCAGTAGGTTGAGGCCCTTGTCACATGGTGAAGGTGTATCTTTCACGAAATAATATCGAATATTCAGAGCATAATGTCTCCCAAGATCGTGATTCGCTTAAAGAATTAGTATCTATGGGCTTTAGAAGTACTCCGGTTACAGTAATTGGCGACGAAAATGTTGTTGGTTATAGTCCAGCCAAACTAGAACAAGCATTAAAAAATTCTGGATATATAGAATAATTACCAACCTAGTTGACTGTTTATAGTTCTCTAAATAAAATCTTCATTCAACTTGTGTTTTATACGGCCCCGTGGTGTAGCGGTTAACATGCAGCCCTGTCACGGCTGAGATCGACGGTTCGAATCCGTTCGGGGTCGCCATCATCAATTAGTTTTATATTTACCTTTTTTCTTCTTTGTTTTCTTTTGTTCAAAGATTTGATCGATTCGTACAAATGGATTGTCTGAATAATCTTTAGAGTGTCCAGTGTGCCAGCATTCATGGTGCCTACATTCGTATGCTGTTTGGTTCCCATCTTTATTAGAGGGGTCGGAGTTAATTCTTGAAACTGCAATTAATGCCGCGTTTTTGTTCGGGTATTTGATTTTTTTATTGCAATTCATAATCTGAATTATAATCCTTAAACTTATTGTATTCATAAATTTGATACTATTTATGACTTTTTCAAGTTGTAATTACAGGTGAATTCATATAGTGTTGAGCGCTGTGTGAATTTATTTTCAATCACATATAAATATTAAAGTTATGAAGTTTCTTGATATCATCTAGATTAAAATTATTCTTATCTAAATATAATTTTGTTGCTAACCCCAAGAATGACATTCTATCGGGATTAACAGTAGCTCTAGCTCTTGTTCCTGAAGCTATTGCATTTGCTTTTGTAGCGCATGTTGACCCTCTTGTAGGTTTGTATGCAGCTTTCTTTGTAGGTTTTATCACTTCTGTTTTTGGTGGCAGAAGCGGAATGATTTCAGGTGCTACAGGGGCTATGGCGGTGGTAATGGTTAGTTTAGTGATCGTACATGGTGTGGAGTATCTTTTTGCTACTATTATTCTTACTGGATTAATACAAATTTCTGCAGGTTTATTACGATTAGGTAAATTTATCAATTTGGTTCCGTACCCAGTAATGTTAGGGTTTGTAAACGGACTGGCTATCGTAATTTTTCTTGCACAATTAGGACAATTTAAAGAAACTTCAAAAACTGATGCTATCGTTCATTCTGAAGACCATCTTTCTCATAATGCTTTAGATGTGGTTTTTTCAGGTGGATGGCTCAACCAGAATGCTATGATCACGATGATGATTCTTACAGTAATTACTATGGGAATAATTATTGCTTTACCTAGAATCCCACGAATTGGAAAAATTATTCCAGCACCTCTTGCATCTTTAATAATTGTGACACTTGTGGTGATCGGTTTTAATCTTGACACCAAATCAGTTGGAGACTTAGCTAGCTTATCTGGTGGGTTACCACCATTTCATTTTCCTGAAGTTCCTTTGAATGTATCTACATTTCTAATAATTATTCCTTATGCTTTTACACTTGCAGGGATTGGATTAGTCGAAAGCCTACTTACTTTGACACTTATAGATGAGATTACTGAAACTAAAGGTGATCCTGACTTGGAGTGTTTTGGACAGGGGTTAGCAAATTTCGTATGTGGTTTTTTCAAAGCAATGGGAGGATGTGCAATGATTGGTCAATCAATGATCAATATGGAATCTGGTGGAAGAGGAAGATTGTCAGGTTTTACTGCTTCATTAGCATTATTAGCATTTGTATTATTTTTATCAGGACTAATAGAAATGATTCCTTTAGCGGCATTGACTGGAATAATGATGATGGTAGTAATAGGTACCTTCGCATGGCCTTCATTTAAGCTTTTGTTGAAAATTCCAAGAGAAGATGCAATAGTCGTTATTTTAGTTACTGTAGTTACAGTAATGCAGGATCTTGCTGTGGCCGTTCTTGTAGGGGTGATATTTTCTTCTCTAGTATATGCATGGAAATCATCTAGGCAGATTAAAGTTAGTAACCTAGAAGAATCAGATCAACAATCTCAAATTTTTACATTACAAGGGGACTTGTTTTTTGCTTCAATATCAAGATTTAAAGAAATTTTAAATCCCAATCGATACAAGACTGATGAAGTTTTTCTAGATGTAAGTCAGGCAAATCTTTTTGATCATTCTGCGTTAGAAGCATTAGATGCTCAAACTTCAAAGTTTAAAGAAGCAGGCAAAACTCTTAATTTGAAAAATGTTCAACCTGAAGCTCTTAAAATCATAGAGAAATCAAAAACTGTCTATCATATTAATGTGACAAAATAGGTTAATTTGTCAGCGTTGTAGAACGCTATTGATTGGGAGCGTTTCTAAAGTCAGTATGACCTTCAGCTCCAAGCCACCATTGAATTGTCATGTTGTTACCCGAGCTAGAAACAAAACGCATAACTCCATAACGGTTGTTCTGTTTAAATAAGATGAGACCATCATTTTGGGCTCCTCCGCTAGAGCTAACATCTTCAGAGCATATTCCAACGTTGGGTCCCCTTGAGAATGAGAATGTAGATACATTCCCTAATTCACTGAAACTATCAAAACCGTCATATGAACCGTTGTGGTAGGTCATATTTCCGTTACAGCCGTGTCCGTTAGGGTTGACTCGAGCGATGTCTACATGCCCATGACCTCCATCATTGTAATAATAGAAATAACCTTTCTTAGTTCCTCCTGAAGACCACCACATTCTTGATCCTGTGCCGATGCTGTAGCTGCCGCTTTCAGCCATCACAGTGGTTCCGTGAGTCCCATGCCAGTTAGCAGACGCGGGAGTAGGAGTAGGAGTAGGAGTTGGAGTAGGTGTAGCAGTTGGTGCCGGAGTAGGAGTAGGGCTAGTAGTTCCAGATACAATTATAGTTGCTACAGATTTATTTCCAAATTCAGAATTTGCACTTGTGCCAGTGCATGAATATTGTAGGCTTCCACCAAATTGCATGTAATAGACACCCGGTTCGTTGGGAGCATTAAAACTTACAGTTTTATTTACATTTCCACCTCCTTGTGTACCACCACTTCTTAGACAATTTTCAAAAGTGTCAGGGATTTTCACATAGAACTGAACAATACATCCAGGGCAATATGTTGCATGGGTATATGTCATAGAAATTGCGGCAGTCATTGCTGCATTTGGATTCACAGTAATTACATTTGAACCCGAATTATTTAAGTTAACTTGATTCCAGGTAGTACTTCTACCTGCATAGCTGACAGAGTGAGGTAAAGAATTAGAATTGTATCCTTGTTGGTTTGGGACAGGTGTAGCAGTAGGTACGGGAGTGGGAGTGGGTGTGGGGCTAGGAGTAGGTGTAGCAGTTGGTGCCGGAGTAGGGCTAGGAGTAGGGCTAGGAGTAGGAGTAGGAGTAGGAGTAGGTGTAGGTGTTTGGGTAGCTGTAGGGATTATAGAAAAATTAGGGTTAGGTGTAGAACT
>CAJWPE010000013.1 GCA_913045625.1 uncultured Chloroflexota bacterium
TATTATGATAAGTTGCATAAACTGGACAAACTGGTTCACACGGAGCATTTCCACAATGTTGACAAATTATTGGAATAAACCTTGCTTTAACATCTGGAAATTCCCCCTCCCAATATCTCTCAATTCGAATCCACTGAATTGCTCGCCTTTGATTAAAATGAGCCTCTAAGTTAGTTGGAATATTGTTTTCTGACTGACAAGCAATCACACAAGCATTACAACCAGAACACCTATCAATATCTATTACCATTCCCCATTTGTGAGATTCTTGTGCCATTTTTTCTCCTAATGACTTTTGTCCGACTTACCATTTGTGATTTCAACAACATGATTATGTTCATCACGAGGAAAGTCAGGAACAGAGTTTTCTAATTTTGGTAATCTAATATTTTCACCAGAAACAGTAATGTTTACTTTAGTAGACCCCCATGCCAAGGCCCCAGTTTGAGAATCAAAATTTAATCCCAAAATAGACAAAACATTAGAACCTCTTCCAGCCGAATATCTTCCACCATCCCTATGTCCTTGTCCAATGGGAACTCCCAGAATTCCTGGAGGAGTAGCAGGATTTGGCCACGCCAAAGCTTTAATCATAGATCCATTCGATGCACGAATTTCAATAACATCTCCTTCAGAAATATTCATTGCTTCAGCTTCTCTATAGTTCATTTCTACCCAAGTTTGCCAAGCAGCAGTAGATAGAGGGTCAGGCAATGCTTGCATCCAAGGAATAAAGGCATATCTACCATCATAAAAAGCAGAAGAAACGAAAGGAATTAAATTAAACCTCCCATTTCCGTTAAATGTCGGTTCATCAATATCAACTAATTGACCAAATTTAAAAGAATTATCGGATTTATAGTTGTGATCCCACCAGCCACCCCGAGCAAGTAAAGCATTCCAAAAAGAAGTAAACGAAGAGTATTTTGCTCCATTAATATCGCCACGATTTAAATCATACAACTCTTTAGCAGTATTCTTTAAAACATCGACATACGTTTCGCCACCCAATTGCAGGTCAACACCCATCACTTGAGATGTCGTCATCAGAACTTCCGCAAACCCTTTCGTTCCAAGATTTTGTCCTCTTGATTCAAAAAATGGCCTAACAACTGGCTGTTGAAAACCAATAGTTTGATATCCAGGACCTGCTAACGGAACGTCAGTACCCCAATCTTCTAAAAGTGTATTTTGAGGCAAAACCAAGTCCGCAATAGAAGTAGAATCGTCCATCATATTCCCAAAACTGACTATCATAGGAACATTAGCAAAATCATTTTTAAATCCAGCTGAATCAGGCAATCCATAATATAAATCAGCGTCCTTCAAGAGCAAAAGCTCTATATCACCAGACTTAATCTCATCAACAATTTCAATAAACTCTTGAGAAGAATTTGGTTTAGAAGAGGATAAGCCAGTAATTGGGGGGTCAGGATTAAATATAATCCCACCTGATTTACCAACATTATTTACAGCTAAATTTAATGAATATATGGCAATTAAGTTCTGCAATCCATTCGTGTTTGCAGATGCAGAATCCCCTCCAAGAGCAATAGAATGATCTGAATGAGAAAATTCTTCGGTAATATGTTTAATAGTATCTACTGAAACCCCAGAAAGAGATGATACAAATTCAGGAGTATATTTATCTAGTTTCGAAAGGTCGCCTGCAGAAAATTTTGATGTATCCATCTCTCCGTGCAACGCCATTTCATGCATTATAGACATTGCCACCATCCCCTCAGTTCCAGGGTTAACATAGATCCATTCATCGGCGTTTGCCGCAGTTGTGGAAAATCTAGATTCAATATGAATTAGCTTACCTCTGTGATCGTTGCCTTGCCTAAACTGTCCATACCCACGAAGATACCTAGTAGGAGACACCCATGTATCCAAAAAATCACATCCAAAAGACAAGATTAAGCTTGCATTATCAACATCAAAATCAGGGATGCTTTTTTGGGCAAAAACATGATTCATTGCATTTAATAAATTTGTATGCTCTACAGGCTCAAAAGTCATTTGTCTAATTTGATTTGCAGATACAAATTTATCAAGTATTAATTTTTCATTTCCATTAACAATATCCGTAACAATTAATGCTTTTTTAGAATCAGACAAATTATCAAAACTTGCAGCTAATCTAGCTATAGCATCTTCCCAACTGATCTCTCTAAATTCCCCAGAACCCCTAGAGCCAGTTCTTACCAAAGGAGAACTGATTCTATCTGGATGATACAAGGCTTGAAGCATAGATTCTGCTTGAGAACTATGACCACCTCTATTAAGTGGATGGTCAGTATTACCTTCAACTTTCTTAGCTCTACCTTCCATTACTCTAACAACTATTCCCTGTGAGCTAATCCCGTCCTTAAAAGTAGTTGCATACCAATTATCTAATCCGGTTACCAAATCTTCAGGCATTTCGACAGAAGAATCTATCAAAAGCTCTTTTTCTGGAATACCACAAGCTTGGAAAAGAACAGCTGCTCCAGCTGAACCTCCCATAAGTGTTAAAAATTGTCGTCTTGTAAGTGGCATCTTAATCCTTATTTAATAGTGACATGTAGCACAGTCAGTTGGGGCGTTATGTTGCTTGTGGCAATCTACGCAATGACCCATTTTTAATGGTTCAACTTGTTTGACTCTTCCATCCTCAGTACCGTGAACTTCTTCCATATTAGCGACATCACCATGGCACTTTGAACAAACTGCACTAGCCTCTATACCCTCTTTCTCACTGAAATATCTAATGTGAGCCTCATGAACAAAATGCACATGATCAGGAACTCTATGGACACGAATCCAATGGATAGACCTGTCGTCTTCATATAAAGAACGCATTTTTGTAATACCTTCAAGACCATCTCCAACTGCACTATGACATGTCATACACAATCCAGTAGTAGGAACATGAGCAGCAGCTTCTTTGTCTACACCACGGTGACAAAATGTACAATCCATTCCCAATTCTTCAACGTGCTTTTTATGAGGAAAAACAATTGGCTGCTCAGGACCTTCATTCGCAAAAATAACAGGTTGACCATTCATCCAGGCAGTTAAAACAAAAGTTAGAGCAATGACAACACCACTAAATATTATCAGGCCAAAAAAGCCTGCAATACTCAAAAAAACCATTTGTTTTTTCGAAGGTTTTAATCTTTTAAATTCAAAATCACCAGGTAACAATTATTTTTCCTTAAATCCACCAATCAGGGTAGATAATATTTAACACATCAATAGCAACAGTTAATGAACGTATAAAAAAGTATGCGGCCGCACCTAGGAGAACAAACCCAAATCCATATATAGGTAATCTTAATTTAGTAAATACAGGGGGTAATTCATGGGCCTTCACGTGCGACGGGATCACATTATGAGTTAAAACCATATTTAGTGCAAAAAGCACCATAAACAACACAAAAAAACAGAAGTTGTCTACAACAATATTTAACTGCACCCAATACTCTCGGGTTATGTATAGAGGATCTATTTCCAATCTGTACCTTAACCTTATAGATAATTTGTTACAAAGATATACTTAATTCTACTACAATTACCTCTCTCAACGAGTGAAAATTATCACATTCGACTTTTTGAGTGTCAAGCACAAAAAATTGATTGGTAATAATATAAATTGAATTAAATATAATAGATGATTAAACTAATAAAATATTCGCATTTATAGGCACAAAACAGGCATAATAGTTATGGGACACCTAAATGATCTCAAAAATCATAGCAACAAAAAAGCATCTTTATTAGCTATCGGCGTATTCGACGGTGTACATCTAGGGCACCAACACCTGTTTAGTAATCTTATAAAAACATCAAAAGATAACAATCTATTATCAGCTGTTTTAACTTTTAAAAATCATCCAGGTACAATTTTAAACCCGGATTTTCATGCCCAACTCGTAACCACTACCCAAGATAAGATCAAATTAATAGAATCAACTGGGGTAGACTTTGTTGTTCCTATTTCCTTCGATAAAGAATTATCGCAATTAAGTGCAAAATCATTCATAGAATTACTGCAAAAACACTTGAACATGAAAGGACTTTCTGTAGGCCCTGATTTCCATATGGGAGCAAATCGTGAAGCAGATGTTTCTAAATTAAGCATACTGGGCAAGGATATGGGTTTTTTTGTAAACACCCCATCTTTATTTGAAAAAACCAAAATCCCCGTAAGAAGCTCTTCAGTAAGAAGCTCATTATTATCAGGAGATATCGAGTTAGCAAATTCTATTTTAGGAAGAAAATTCTCATTATCAGGAGAGGTTATAAAAGGATTTCAAAGAGGCAAAGATTTAGGGTTCCCAACAGCTAATTTATCATTAGATGTCAACCAAATAATTCCTAAAAATGGAATTTATGCTACTCAAGTAACCCTCAATAACCATTTGTTCAACGGAGCTACAAGTATTGGGACTAACCCAACATTCAACAATGAGCATAAATCCATAGAAACATTTATTTTGGATTTTAATCGTAATATCTATGGAGAGAACATTACAGTAGAGTTTATCTCTAAGATTAGGGACGAAGAGACATTTAATTCTACAGAAGATTTAATCATCCAAATGGAAAACGATGTCAAAAAAATTCAACAAATTTTAAAAATAAATAATTAGGAAAAATCATGCCCCTATACGAAACTGATGACATACTACAACGAGGTGTTGAAGAAATTATTGTAAAAGATGAATTCTTAAAAAGTTTCAATCAAAATTCACCACTAAGACTTAAAATGGGATTTGATCCTAGTGCACCAGATATTCATTTAGGGCATGCAGTTGGATTAAGAAAACTTCGACAACTTCAAGAACTTGGTCACAAAGTTGTTTTAATTGTTGGAGATTGGACAGCTCAAATAGGAGACCCCAGCGGAAGATCTCAGACTAGAAAAATGTTAACTTCTGAAGAAGTTAATTCAAATGCTCAAACATACCTAAACCAATTCTTTAAAATCGTTGATAAAGATAGAACAGAAATAAGATGGCAAAGTGAATGGTTCGGAGACTTTAATTTAACAAACGTTATTGAATTAACTAGTAATTTTACAGTTGCTCAAATTTTAGCCCGAGACGACTTTTCTAAAAGATTTAAAAGTAATCAACCCATCTCTGTTACAGAGTTGTTATACCCATTACTCCAAGCATATGATTCCTTAGCGATTGACTCGCAAGTTGAATTTGGAGGTACTGACCAAAGATTCAACTTACTTTTAGGAAGAGAACTACAACAAATCCACAATAAAAATCCTCAACATTGCTTTATAATGCCACTATTACCAGGCACCGACGGAATCCAAAAAATGAGTAAAAGCCTAGGTAATTATGTTGGCATTAACGAAACCCCAAATGACATTTTTGGCAAAATAATGTCAATTCCTGATTCTCTAATAACCTCTTATTATTATTGGTTGACTGATATTCCAACAAACCAAATTAAAGAAATTGAAAAAGATTTAGAGAACAATTCAACTAACCCCATAAATACCAAAAAAAATGTGGCATTTGAAATAGTTTCAAATTTCCACTCACACAGGGAGGCAGTGGAAGCTCAATCATATTTTGAAAAAACTGTACAAGAAGGAGAAATTCCTACAGATATTCCTGAATATAATTTAAATCCTGATTCTCAAAATAACTTAAGCAATATTTTGGTTGAAGCCGGCATTTGCCAATCATCAGGAGAAGCAAAGAGACTAATCTCTCAAGGTGCAATTAAATTAGAAAATTCCACTATCTCTAGCAATTTAAAAGAACAAGAACTTCAGTCAGGAATTTTAAAGGCCGGAAGAAGGAAATATCTCAGATTTATATAAATAATTACTTTCTTTATCATTATGTACAGGAGTGATAAATGAGTGATAAAATTTAATATCCAAAGTTATTTTTTACTGAGAAACTATGGTGATAAATGAAAGATACTAACTTAAGAATTCCAGGACCTGTTCCATTACCACAAGAGACTTTAGATTTGATGTCAAGTCAAATGATCAATCATAGAGGCCAAGAATACGCCGACATGTTAGATCAAATGACTAATAATCTTAAAACTGTTTTAATGACAAAATCGGATGTTTATTTCATCACCGCATCTGGTACTGGTGGCATGGAGTCGGCAATAGTAAACACTACTTCACCAGGAGACAAAGTTCTATCTATTTCTATTGGATGGTTTGGGGAAAGATTTGCAGAAATAGCTGATGCTTATGGATGTGAAACTGTAAAAATATCTTTTGAATATGGTGATTATGCTGATACCCAAATAATAAAAACCGCCTTAAATGAAAATCCTGATATTAAAGCAGTTTTAATTACTCACAATGAAAGCTCTACAGGAGTAAGAAATCCTCTCAAAGAAATATGTGAAATCATAAAAAACAATTCAGACGCGTTAATTTTAGTAGATGCAGTTTCCTCAGCTGCTGGATCAATCATATCTACAGATGCATGGGGCATCGATGTAGTAGCAACTGCTTCACAAAAATCTTGGATCGCTCCTCCAGGCATTGCAATGGTTTCATTCTCTGACAAAGCATGGAAAGCTTACGACAAATCAAAATGCCCCAAATATTACTATGACATGAATCAATACAGAGAATATGCAGAAATAGGACAACCTCCTTTTACACCTTCTCTTACTACTATGTACACACTTCACGATTCATTAAAAAAAATGGTGAACGAAGGAATGGAAACCATATTTGATAGGCATTCTAGAATCGCACAATTTACTCGTGACCTTGCAAAAAATATCGGTTTAGATATTTTACCTGTAGAAGCTTATGCGTCAGACACAGTAACCGCTATCAAGCTCCCAGAAAATGTTGACGGTAAGATGATAGTCAAGGAAGTAGAAAAAAATTACAACATCGTTCTTGGCGGAGGACAACAAAAACTAGCCGGTAAAATTATCAGAATAGGACATATGGGCTGGATAAACCAAGAAGATATTGAATCATCAATTGTAGCTTTGAAGGAAACTCTAGATAGACTATAACTAGTTAGTTATAGAAGCAGGGGCAGAATTCAATAGATTCGTTAATTCTTCTCCCTCTACAGATTCGTGTTCAACTAAATATTTAGCCAATGCTGATAACTTGCCCAAATTTTCATTTAATAATTTTTTTGCAACTTCATATGCATTCTGGACTAAACCATGAACTTCATCATCAATAGTTTCTGCAATGGTGTCACTGTAATCTCTTTGTTCAGAAATTTCTCTACCCAAGAAAACTAATTCCTCTCTTTTACCAAAAGTTCTAGGACCTAGTTTTTTGCTCATTCCAAGCCTAGTAATCATAGCCCTAGCAATATTTGTTGCTTGTTCTAAATCATTTCCAGCGCCAGTGGTAACCTCATAGAACATTATTTCTTCAGCTACTCTTCCTCCCAAAGCAGCAGCTAATCGAGCTTCAAGTTGATTTTGTGTAACTAAACTAGTCTCTTCTTCAGGTAAAAATCTAGTATGACCGCCGGTTTGGCCTCTTGCAACAATTGTGACTTTAAATGGGGGATCAGCATATGGTAAAAGATGAGCCACTAATGCATGTCCAGCTTCATGGTAAGCAACCATTTGCTTTTCTTTTTCGCTAATATTTTTATTCTTTTTTTCAGGCCCAGCAATCACTCTATCTATAGATTCTGCAATTTCTTCATACACAATCTTTTTTTTGTTCCTTCTCGCAGATAATATTGCAGCCTCATTAAGCAAATTCATCAAATCTGCCCCACTGAACCCTGAGGTTTGTTTAGCTACTGCTTCCATATCAATTTCTTCATCAATAGGCTTACCTTTAGCATGCACACTCAAAATCTGCTCTCTACCCTTAACATCGGGATTATCTAAAGTAACTCTTCTATCAAATCTTCCAGGTCTCAAAAGAGCAGGATCTAAGATGTCAGGACGGTTAGTTGAAGCAAGCACTATGACATTAGCACCTGTATCAAATCCATCCATTTCAACAAGAATTTGATTTAATGTTTGTTCACGTTCATCATGCCCACCGCCTAATCCAGCACCTCTCTGCCTACCAACAGCATCAATTTCATCAATAAATACTATACAAGGAGCATCTTTCTTAGCTTGTTCAAATAAATCCCTAACTCTAGATGCGCCAACTCCTACAAACATTTCCACAAATTCGGATCCACTTATAGAAAAGAATGGCACTCCAGCTTCACCTGCAACAGCTCTAGCCATTAATGTTTTTCCTACACCGGGGGGTCCCATCAAAAGAACACCGCGAGGAATTTTTGCACCTAATTCAAGAAATTTTTGAGGAGACTTCAAAAATTCAACTACTTCTTGTAACTCTTCTTTAGCTTCATCAACTCCTGCAACGTCAGTAAAACTTACTTCTGGATTATCTGTCTCGTATTTTTTTGCTTTAGATTTTCCAAAACTAAAAGTTTGACTAGTACTTCCTTGGGCTTGTCTCATCATGAAAATAAGCAATCCACCAAAAAACAATATCGGTAACAAGTTGAAGAAAATACCAATAACACTTCCTAAACCACTATTACCTTTTACTGATATATCAACAGAATTTTGAGATCCGGATTCATTTAATTGTTCCACAATACTTGAACCAGGTTCTTTTCTAGATGTGTAGCTATTACCATCGAATCCTTCAGCAGATAAATTATCTCCACTAACATCAATTGATTTTAATTTTCCAGCATTAGCCAAAGATATCATTTGACTTACAGGAATTTCAGATGAAGTTGCAAATGAAGGACTAAATACAGTCACAAACACTGCGAGCATACCTGCTGCTATTAACATGTAAACAAAGATTCCCTTGAAAGAGCCTAATTTCATATTTTCTCCATGAGATTTTTTTGTATCGGTCTTACATTTTACAGTAGTTGATCTTTACGGGTAAAGGAGACATTTAAATTAAATACAATTTGCTATAATTGGGTGAAATTTAATTTAACAGATAAACATATGACATCATTGCAATATAGTTTAGATAACAGTACTGCTAACAAAGTCACAGCAATACTATCTCAAGAAAATATCAAAAGTTTGATAATTCAAACAAACGACGATGCTGCAAAATTCTTAGCAGAAAGTACCTCAGCAGAACTAGATATAATTATTATTGACGTTGCTTCAATTTCATATGATGCATTTCAGAAAATGATTATTTCATCCAATAATCACGGATTTCCTTCTTTAGCAATTGTTTCTCCTGAATCTCTACTGATGTTAAAAGATTCTGAAATTTCTGACTTTATTACTACTCCAATTAAATTTTCTGAATTAATTACTCGATGTCAAAGACTGACAAAAAATCAAATTAATACCTCAGACGAAAAAATCATCAGATTTGGAGATTTATTTATTAATCCGTCTAATTATGAAGTTAAAATGAAAGGGGAGAGGGTTAATTTAAGGTTCAAAGAATATGAGTTACTATTACTACTAGCATCTAATCCTGGAAGAGTTTATGACAGAGCATCATTATTAAATCAAATATGGGGTTACGATTATTTCGGCGGAACGAGAACTGTAGATGTGCACATCAGAAGATTAAGAAGCAAAATAGAAATTTTGCCAGAAACAGAATATATTGAAACAATTTGGAATGTTGGGTACAGATTTGTAGAGAACAAATAATTCATGTACAAAATTATGTCCAAATTTTATGGTCAGCTAGCATATAAAAAAGCAATGACTATCCAAAATTCTCTAGTGAACTCCACTAAACAAAACGGTGAATTTCATTTAATGCTACTAGAACATCCTGATACAATTTCTATGGGTGTTCGGAGTGAAACTTCAGAAATACTAACGGATTTAGAAAAAATTTCTAAATTAAAAATATCAATTCAAAATTCTGATCGTGGTGGTCAAACAACATTCCATAATCCCGGACAATTAGTAGCTTACCCAATCATAGATTTAAATAAAATTAACATGAAACCGAAGGATTATGTTGCAAAGTTACAACTCTCTATAATTAAAACTTTGACTCACATAGGAATAAATGTAGAAGCAAAAGAAATGCCAATTGGTGTATGGGTAAACACAAAAAAAGTTGCTTCTATCGGAGTGAGAGTTAAACAAGGGATTACTTCTCACGGAATTTCTCTAAACGTAAATAATGATTTAAAAAGATTCGAACACATTATCTCTTGTGGAATAAAAGATAGTGTTCCAACTTCTATACAAAATGAAACCAACCAACTCTATTCTATACATGAAGTAGCTACATTATTCTCTGAAAATTTTGCAAGTGTACTTGAGTTGAAACAAGTCAATGTTAAGAGTTAAGACTAGCTCTGAAATCATCTCTCCTAGAAGATCCGGTGACTAAAAATAAAACCCTTTCTGCAATATTTGTAGCACGATCAGCAGACCTCTCCAAATCATGAGCTACCCACAAAAGATATGTTGCTCTCTGAATAGTGGCGGGATCAGCCATCATATAAGTTAACAATTCACGATAGACTTGATTATAAGTGTTATCAATTTCATCATCTAAATCACATACTGTAAGAGCTATATGAGGATCTCTATTTACAAAACTATCAATGCTTAAACGTAACATTTTTGTAGCGTTTTCAGCCATCCTAGGAATATCTATTAAAGGTTTTAATGGAGGCATATCACCCATTAAAACACTAATTTTCCCAATACCTTCAGCATAATCACCAATTCTTTCCAACTCAATAGCAATCATCATCACTGAAACAATTATTCTTAAATCTCCAGCAACTGGGGACTGAAGAGCAATTAACTGTATACATTTTTCTTCTATCTCAGCTTGCTTATTATCTATCAAATCATCATCATCAATGACTTGTTGTGATGAAATTACATCTCGATTTTTTAGGGCCTGAATTGCTTTGAGTACAGAATGTTCAACCATACTTGAAAGTTCTAAAATTTCATCTTGAATCAAATTCAAATTGTTTTCAAAATCTGCCCTTAACATTTTTATACCTCCCTTTGTTCTTCCTCAAACCTTCAATCAAAATTGATGTTGAACTTTACCATAAATAAATTAGCTAAATCTTCCAGTAATATATTCTTCTGTTCTTGTATTAGATGGATTACTAAATATTTTCTGAGTATCATCATGTTCTACAAGATACCCTGACCTGTTCTCTCCAACCATAAAAAAAGCTGTCTCATCAGAAACTCGAGCTGCTTGTTGCATATTATGAGTCACGATAACAATAGTTACATGATCTTTGAGTTGTTTAATTAATTCTTCAATAGCTAAGGTTGCTATAGGATCTAAAGCAGAAGCAGGCTCATCCATCAACAAAACCGCTGGCTCAACCGCTAAAGCTCTTGCTATGCATAAACGTTGTTGCTGACCTCCTGAAAGAGTAAAAGCACTATTGTTTAACCTATCTTTAACCTCATCCCACAGAGCTGCTTGGTTTAAAGCTCTTTCAACTGCCTCATCATAATTTCCTTTAAAACCATTTACTTTCAACCCCCATGCTATATTCTGGTAAATTGTTTTTGGAAAAGGATTTGGTTTTTGAAAAACCATTCCAATCCTTGATCTGATTTCAGTAGCATCAATTTCACCACCGTACAAATCTACACCTTCAAACATTATTTTACCTTGAACAGAAGCACCTACTATCAAATCATTCATTCTATTCAGGCATCTCAAAAATGTGCTTTTGCCACATCCAGAAGGACCAATTAATGCAGTAATAGAATTCTGGTTAATATCTATATCAACATCTTTAACGGCATTAAATTCACCGTAAAAAACATTCAATTTTTGTGCGCTTAAAACTACTGTTTGATCTATTTCCGAAGTCATTAAATTACTCCTCTGATCTTTTTTGATACTTATTTCTCAAGAAAACTGCGATAGCATTCATACTCAAAAGCAGAACTAACATCACTATTATTCCCGCAGCTGCTAAACCTCGGAATTCATCTTGTGGTCGTGATACCCAGTTATAAATTTGAATAGGTAATACTGTAAACCTATCCATAGGATGACTTGGAATAAAGGTCAGATAAACCAAAGCACTAATCGCAATTACTGGAGCAGCTTCACCAATTGCTCTAGACATAGACAATATAGTTCCAGTCAAAATACCTGGAATTGCTGAAGGCAAAACAACACCTTTTATGACTTGCCATTGATCTGCCCCCATAGCATAAGCACCTTCTCTGTAAGAGTTGGGAACTGCTCTAATTGCTTCTCTAGAAGCCAGTATTACTATCGGAAGTACTAATAGAGACAATGTCATAGCACCCGCCAAAACACTTCTACCTAAAAATTGGTCAGATGTCCCAATATAATAAACAAACAAAGACAACCCCAATAACCCATATACTATAGAAGGAACTCCGGCCAAATTGGCAACGTTAATCTCAATAATTCGAGTAAATAAATTTCTAGGCGCATACTCTTCAAGATAAATTGCCGCACAAACTCCTATTGGAACAGTAATTAACGCAGTCATAAACATTAACCAAACTGTACCCATTAAAGCAGAAAACAAACCAGCTTCTGCTGGTTTTCTTGAAGGATAATCAAATATGAAATGCCAACTCATCCAAGGTAGGCCACCTGTAACAACATCAATAATTAACACAATCAATCCCACTATTCCAACTAATACAGATAGTAAAAAAAGTACATAAACAATATTTCCAATTATGACTCTTGAACGCCTATTGGGGTTGATAGAATGATGTGAATTAGTGGACATTTTTAATATTCCTCTCTAAATCGTGTAACAACCCAAAATCCCAAAAGATTCATCAATAATGTCAAAGCAAACAAGACTAAAGCAACAGCAAATATAGTGTTGTATTCAAGTGATCCTACAGGAGCTTCACCTAATGCCAACTGAACAATATAAGCTGTCATAGTCTGAATGCTTTCTGTAGGATCAAAAGTCATTTTAGGTGTCGCACCAGCTGCAATTGTCACTAGCATGGTTTCACCAATGGCTCTAGATATAGCAATGATAAACGCTGCAATAATTCCAGATAGTGCAGCTGGAACCACTATACGTAAACTAACTTCATATCTTGTGGCACCGAGCGCATATGCCCCCTCTCGCAAACTTCTGGGAACAGCTATCATGGCATCCTCACTTAGTGAGGAAACCATTGGAATGATCATGACACCCATAACTATCCCAGCACTAAGAGCATTGAAAATTATTAAATCGGGCAAAAATACCTGTAAAAGTGGAGTAACAAAAGTAAGAGCAAAATAACCATAAACAACTGTAGGAATTCCCGCCAACACTTCCAAAATAGGCTTAATTATTCTTCTAAGCCAATCTGGAGCGTATTCAGAAAGAAAAATTGCTGTCGACAATCCTATAGGGATAGCAACCATAGCAGCAATAACTGTAACCAACAAAGTGCCTGAAACTAAAGGAAGTACACCATATGACCTAGGTTTTAAAATAGGTGTCCATCTAGTTCCAGTAAGAAATTCAATTATAGAAATTTCTTTAAAAAACTCATATGCCTGGTAACTAAGTGTTAACAAAATAGCCAGCGTAGTAAGAATAGATAGGCTAGCGCAAGCCAAAAAAATGTATTTTACTATTGAGCCCTCTAAACTTGGGCCTCTAGATCTTTTGGTAAATGAAGATTGATCTTCAATCATGTTTTCTCTCAGTAGATAAATTAGAAATCACTACAACATGAATTTTGATGATTTTCAATAGAAATATATTAATAACAGATTAATGTATTAATCTAAAATATCATTAATTAGTTCATCGACTTTTGTGTGAATTTGATCCCGGATATTTCTAGTTAATTCTATCGATAGTCCCTTGGGATCATCGATACCCCAATCCTCAATGTAGGCATAGAACCTATTACTAGTGAAAGGGCTTCTCCCCTTTCACTAGTAAATAAATTAATCTATTTCATCAAAAGTGACTTGTTATTGTCATAAACAGCTTCACCAGAAGACACATATCCAACTTCGTTAGTTAAATCTGGACCTACCTGCATATAGTAATCAACAAAAGTTTTTACTTCTGGCCTAGTTTTATATGCGGACTTATTAACATAAATGAACAAGGGTCTTGATAATGGAGTGTATTCACCTGAAGGAATAGTTTCTTTACTAGGTTGTACGCATCCGTCACCATTATCAACACCAAGTAATTTCAACTTTTCAGAGCTCTCAACATAGTAAGCATAACCAAAATAACCTAGCGAACCATTAGAACCTGAAATTCCTGATATTAGTACGTTATCGTCTGCACTAGCGGTGTAATCTGCTCTTGAAGCTTGAGCTTCACCATTAATTTCTTCAGTAAAGTAATCAAATGTTCCGGAGTCAGTATCAGGTCCAAAAAGATTCATCTTTTGATCAGGAAAATCAGATCTTACTTGATTCCAGTTAGTTACATTAGATCCTGGTTCCCAAATTTGCTTAAGTTCTCCGACTGTTAAACAATCGATCCAATCCATATTAAGATTAACCATTACTGATAAGCCATCAGTTCCGAGTCTCAATTCGTCATATGTAATGCCATTTTCGTCAGCAATACTAGACTCTTTGGGATTTTTCATATGTCTTGAAGCATTTGAAATGTCTGTTTCACCCACAATAAATCTTTTAAATCCTCCACCAGTTCCAGAAACACCAACATTAACCCGAACTTTTGGATATAGCTTATTGAATTCTTCGGCTACAGCTTCAGAAATCGGGTAAACAGTTGATGAACCATCAATTTCTACAGTCCCTTCCATTTTTGAGTCTTCTTGTTGGGATGTAACAGTAGCATCAGGTTCTTCTGTAGAACATGCAATTACAAATGCAGTGAATGAAGCAAATAGCGAAACCAAGAAATACAATTTTAAACTGCTAATATTTAACATTTTTTAACTCCGTTTTTTAACTCCGTACATATATTCATATGATTGGTTAAATCAGAATAAACTAAGGCATCCAAAGCAAAAGTTAACGATAAATTAACAGATAATTAAGGACTAATTAGAGAAATATTATTGAACCAATTGGAGTGTAAATGAGAAAACACTACCCTCACCAATTTGACTTGTTACAGATACTGACCCACCCTGAGTTTGAGTTAAATGTTTGACTATAGCGAGTCCAAGACCAGTACCAGAATCAGATCTAGATTTATCAGCCTTATAAAATCTTTCAAACAAATGAGGAATATGTTCCTCATCGATTCCTTGTCCAGAATCTCGAATGTTAATTTTCACAAATTGGCCATCAATTTCAGTAGAAACACTAATTTCCCCATCTTTATCAGTATATTTGATTGCATTTTCTATCAAATTAACAAATATTTGGATAATGTGATCTTTAGTGCCATTAACAACAATCTCAGAATCTGCAAGGTTTCTTATTTCAGGATGATCACCATAAAACCTATTCTTAGTCATATTAATAGACTCTTCGATGATTGAAACTAGATTTAAATGATCCATTTCAATTTGATCTACACCACTTTCTATTCTAGAAAGTTCTAATAAATCATTGATGAGCAGTGTCATTCGAGTGACTTCTCCCGAAATTCTTTCTAAATATCTATCTCGTACACTTTCATCATTAATTCCACCTGATTCCAATGTTTCAAGCATTACAGAAATTGAAGTAATTGGACTTCTTAATTCATGAGAAACATTACTCACAAATTCTCTTCTAGTATTATCCAACTGGTAAAGATCTGAGAGATCGTGAAAATTCAAAAGTATAGCTTTTTCATTCTGAAAATTTAATGGGGTAGAAGAAACAAAAAAAGTTTTACTTAAATCAAATAATTCTATTTCTAGATTTAAAGTTTCGTTAGATTCCCTAGATGAATTTACTAATTGGAGAATTTGATGATATCTAACCACATCAGACAATCGTCTTCTTTTAAAACTTTGACCTGTAAAATTAAAAAGGGAAAGAGCTGAATTATTCATCAAATCGATCTCATTTGAACTATTCACTACCATCACAGAATCATCCATATTGTCCAAAACTACTGATAATGTTTCTGCATCCAAATTCATTTGACTAAGATTAATTTCCATTTTTTGTGCCATTTCATTAAAAATGGAAATTAATTCATTTTGTTTTCCTTTTTTAGTTGCTGGTAACGTGAAATCATATGACTCTGATTTGAGATGTTCCATACCATCTGTCAACAGATCTAAAATATATTTTTGATCATTAATAACTTTTATACTTATTCCAGCAATTACAAAAAATAATATGATTACCAAAAAAGAGAAAAAAACTTGGAATAATTGAGAGTCAACAAAAAACACTAATAAAAAACTTGCTGCAAATGCAGACAAAATTAAAAAGCTAGGCAAAATAGTCAAAACTAATTTAACTAAATCAAAATTCCTCACTATTTTCACCCATCGAATCTATATCCGATTCCTCTAATTGTTACCAACCTGGATGGGGAACTAGGATCATCCTCAATTTTTTCCCTAATCCAACGAACATGAACGTCAACTGTTCTGATATCTCCAATATACCGATGACCCCAAAGCTTTTCTAAAATTTGATGTCTAGATAAAGCTTTTCCTTGATTTGAAGCTAAAAGATATAGTAATTCAAATTCTCTAGGCTTTAGATTAATCTCTTGATTATCTATTTTTACTCTATGACTTTTTGTGTCAATACTTAAATTCCCAATAATAATTAATTCATCATCAGAAAGGGTAGATGATGATAAGTTTGAAGATCTTTTAAGCATATTTCGAATTCTTACAACCAATTCCCTCATACTAAAAGGTTTAGTAATGTAATCATCAGCTCCTAATTCAAGCCCAACAACTCTATCAATCTCTTCACCTTTAGCAGACAACATAAAAACAGGTAAATCAAGATCTTTCCTAATCATTCGACAGACTTCAAATCCATCTAACTTAGGTAACATCACATCCAACAAAACCAAATCAGGCATGATAGTTCTAGCTTTATTCAAGCCATCTTCTCCGTCATTAGCTGAATAAACATCAAAACCTTCCTGAGAAAGACTATAAACCACTGCCTCTCTTATATTTTCTTCATCTTCAACTACTAAAATTTTAGGATCTGACATAAAAAGTTAACCTAATTCAAAATTTTCTAATACTAAAAATACACCAAAATTTTTATTGATACCATTCTAAATAATCAGCATCGCATCACCAAAACTGTAAAATTTATAATTATTTGTAACAGCCACTTTATAGGAATCAAGAATAATTTCTGTAGATGATAATGCTGAAGTTAACATTAATAACGTAGATTTTGGAAGATGGAAATTGGTAATCAGTCCATCTGCTATTTGAAACTCATAACCTGGAGTAATAAATATGTCAGCCCAACCTGTTCCACCTTTAATATTTTCATAACCTCCTGAAATATCAGCTACATTTTCTAATAAACGTAAAGCTGTTGTACCAACAGAAATGACTCTTCTACCCTCATTTTTAGCATTTTTAATTTTTATAGCTGCCTCATCGCTTAATTCCCAATACTCCGAGTGCATTTGATGATTTTCTAAATTTTCATCCTTAACTGGCCTAAAACTATCCCATCCAACATGTAATGTCACAAACAGAGTCTCAATTTTTTTAAGTTTGATTTGCTCTAAAAGATTTTGAGTAAAATGCAATCCAGCTGTTGGCGCTGCAACACTACCTTCATGTTTTGCATAAACAGTTTGATAATTATCTGACGTACCCACTGATTTTTTTATATAAGGAGGTAACGGTAATTCTCCCAACTTATAAATCAAACTATCGTCATCTATCCGAATAATTCTAGAACCAGAATCATTCACTTGCTCAACTACTCCATGAATCTGATTCTGTTGATTGCCTATAACAAATTTTGAACCTAACCTCATTCTTTTACCTGGCTTCACTAAAGAAGTCCATAAACCGTCTTCGATTTTGCTAAGCAATAAAATTTCAATCGGTTTTAATGATTTTTTATCAGTTCCGTAAAGTCTCGCTGGAAACACTTTAGTGTCATTAAACACCAATAAATCACCTTCTTGAAGAAATTTTAATATTTCAAAAAATTTAACATGATTTAAATTGCCAGATTTTTTATCCAAAACCATCAATCTACAATGATCTCTAGGTTCAGCAGGAAATTGAGCTATAGATGATTGAGGTAAGTCATAATTAAAATCTGATGTTTTGAATTTGCGCGCCATGAAATTACTCGTTTTTTTGACCCACAACAATAGCTACCGTACCAAAAGCCAATTTCTTCACTACCGGTTTCTTAAAACCTTTTTTCGTCATCAAAACAGCTAATTGTGTAGAAGTTAAAAAATTAGAAACTGATTGAGGTAAATAAGTATACGCTTCACGGTCACCTGCAAAAATCGAACCAATTCTAGGAGTGATTTTTTCAAAATACAGTGGAAATAATCTCGACATAATCTTCCCTTCTGGTTTTACTATTTCTAATATAACTAAATTGCCTCCGGGCACTAAAACTCGCAATAATTCTTCTAAAGCTGTAGATAAATCTACAAAATTCCTAACTCCAAATCCGATAGTAATAGATTCAAAACTGTTATCTGAAAAAGGTAATTCGTGAGCATCTGCAACTACTGGAACAAATTTTTTATCAAAATTTCTTTTTTCAGATTTAATTTGACCTATATTCAACATTTCAACAGAGAAATCTAAACCAACTACTTTATTTGCAATTTTTTGGTTTAAAATTTCAAAAGCAAAATCTCCTGTTCCTGTAGCAACATCTAAAAACATTCCTGTTTCTGATTTTTTCAGATATTTTGTTGCTTTTTTTCTCCATGAATAATGCATTCCCGCAGTCATAATAGTATTCAATAGATCATATCTCCCAGAGATTCTATTAAACATATTCGATACAAATCGTGACTTATCTTTTCCGCGTAAATTAACCACTAGTACCCCTGTAAACATTGATGACTTCAGGAATTTTATTATATAAATCTGAAGCTACTAAACCTGAGGTACCTTTAAACTCTTTTTCAATTTTGGCTATTTCAGAATGAAGAAAAACTGCTAATTCTGATGATTTTTCCAATGATAACCCTTGAGAAATAAATCCTGCGATCATACCTGCTAAAACATCCCCAGTTCCTGCAGTACTTAATAGAGGATTAGACTGAGGGTTTATCAATATTTCACCATTTGGAAATCCAATCAGTGTAAAAGCTCCTTTTAGAACTATGATCTTGTTCCAATAATTTGCAAAGTGCCTGACAACTTCAACTCTATCGTTTTGAATGTCCTCAATACTCATTCGTGTCAATCTAGACATCTCTTTTAAATGGGGAGTCAAAACTGCTTTATGTTTAAATCTATCCCACCATTTATAGGATTTAGATAAAATATTTAAAGCATCTGCATCTATCACAAAATTTGCTTTTTCATCAGATGAAAACAGCACATTTTGCACAAATTGGACCTTATTTTCAGAAACTCCAAGCCCACAACCTAGTAAAATCGAAGAATATTTTTTTATCTCTGATGCAATTTTTACATTATCAAATGGAGAAACTTTTAATTCACCACTTTTATCAACTGGTAATGAAAAAATGATCGACTCAGGTGTCAAACTTACAAATTGTCCCACAATGTTTGATGGAATCATTCCTTCAACAAGTCCTGAGCCAACTCTACTTGCTGCATTAGCAGCAAGAGCAACAGAACCAGGAAAATTTTTCGAACCTCCAATAATCAAAGTTTTTCCAAAAGAACCCTTATTTGAATTTAGTTTTCTGACAGGAAAATCTTTAAAAGACGGAGCAGAAATTGATGTGGTTAAAATATTCACATCAAATTCTTGATTTAAGCCAATATCTAGTACATTTAATTCACCCACATATTCAACTGACAATGGATTGTAATGCCCTAATTTAGGAAATCCTAACGCAAGAGTAAAATCAGCAACAATAGTAAATGGGTCACATTGGCCATTATTTGGATTTAACCCCGAAGGAATATCTACAGATATTATTGTATTTGTAGAATGATTCTCCTTAATAATTTGAATAAATTGTCCTAACTCAAAATTAATTGGTCTAGACAATCCTGTACCAAAAATAGCATCAACGATCACATCAGATTTATCAATTAAGTCTACATAAGTTTGTTGAATTTGATTGTCAGAAAAATCGTATATTGTAGATTTCTGATCATCGTACAATTTCTTGAATTTCATCAATTCTGTATCATTTGAAGATCTTGGTCGTAAAATTACCAAAGAAACATCATAACCCTGAGATTTCAAATTTGATGCAGCTACAATTCCGTCAGATCCATTAGTTCCAGAACCTAATAAAAAAGTGATTTTATTAGAATTTTCAGGAAATTTTTCAGCTATGAAATCCGCAATGAGTAATCCAGAATTATTAATAAGAGTTTCGTCGGTAATTGCATTCTGAAAAGAAAAGTTTTCTATTGCTTGCATTTGAAGCCTAGAAACAATTTTCAAAGATCTTCCTTAGAATCAGATATCCAAATCATTTGAGCTACTTTGAATCCAAAAACCAATTCAGAATCTAAACAAGATACTACAACTACTCCACGAGAATCAGATACATTTTTCAATATAATTTCTTGTCCTGGTAAAAAGTTGTTTTCTACAAAATATGCGACTAAATTTTCATCGTCCTCAGGAACTCTATTTACCAGATATGGTGTATCAGTTTTAGCATTTGATAACGAGATTAATTTCTTAGGTTTTTTGTATGCTGAGCCAGGAATAGGATGACCAAAAGGACAAGTAGTAGGATGATTGAGAAGTTCAATTATTCTATGTTCCAAATAAGGAGAAATTGCATGCTCCAACCTATGTGCTTCCCTATAAGCATATTTCAAATCAACTCCCAGAACATCTACAGCTAACCTTGCTGCCAATCTATGACGTCTTAAAATACTATGAGCTAGCTGAAGACCTAATTTTGTAAACACAATTTCTTTACTAGAAGAAGTTTGAACCAATTGCGCTCTTGCTAACCTTCTAACCATCGCACTAACTGAAGGGAGAGATGTACCCAATCCTTCAGATTTTGGTAAATTTTTAAAATGGTCTGACAATCCAACAACAGTAACTTTAATCTCTTGCTCTTCTAACCTTAAAATTGATAAAAGATAATTCTCCATGGCCATAGAAAGCCTATTTTCTTCCTGCATAAAAGGAAAATGTAATGGCGCTTCAGATTTTTTAATTTTGCCTGAAGGAGACACTCTATGACTCCAAAAAAATGATTAAATTTATCGCTTTGTATATTGTTTGGCTTTTCGAGCTCTTTTTAAACCTGGTTTCTTTCTTTCTTTAATTCTTGCATCACGAGTCAATAAACCTGCTTTTTTTAATTGGTCCCTAAACTTACCATCATCAATTTCAGACAATGCGCGAGCTATTCCATGCCTAATAGCTCCAGCACGTCCGTTAACCCCTCCACCTCGAACTTTAGCTACCACTCGATATTTGCCTTTAGTATTAGTTACAGTAAAAGGCTCATTGATCACTTGTTGCCAAATACTATACGGAAAAGCATCTTCGATTAATTTATCATCAATTACGACAGGGCCTTCATCTTGATATAACCTAACTTGAGCTACAGCAGTTTTTCTTTTACCTACTGCGTATGTGTATCCTTGATTGACCAATTAACTTCTCCTAACTATTTTTAGCATTAAATTGAGCTTGATGTGGGTGTTTTTCATCCGAATAAATTTTTAATCTAGACAACATTTTGGTTCCAGGAATATTTTTGGGCAACATACCCTTTACTGCATTTCGAATCACTCTATCAGGATAAGTGTCTAACATTTCTTTTAATGAAGTTTCTTTTAATCCGCCATGATACCCACTATGCCTAAAATAAGACTTATCTTCTAATTTGTTTCCTGTAGTCTGAATTTTCTGGGCATTAATCACAACTACATAATCACCAGTATTCATGTATTTAACATATGTGGTTTTATGTTTACCTTGTAATAACAAAGCAATTTTTGAACAGATTCTTCCTAATGTTTGACCTTCAGCATCAATTAAATGCCAATCCGGATTCAATTCGGATTTTTTAGGTTGTATCATTTTTTGTCTTATAGCCATATTAATCCTCAAATTCAATTTTTAGGGAAATATTCATAATTCACTTTTTCTAAACATAATCCATTTGCCGGCAATGAAGGAGATATATTATCTCCCCTTGCACTGATTAATTCAAATAATTCATCCAAATTCATTTTACCTTTCCCAACAATCAATAAACTTCCAATCATTCTTCGTACCTGTCTAGGCAAAAATGCGTTACCTTCAACAGTATAAAAAATAGAATCGTCTATGCGCTCTATTTTAGAATCAAATATCCTTCTTATAGTAGAAAATCCCATTTTCATTGGGGAACAAAATTTTTTAAAATCATGTACTCCCAAAAACATTTGAGAAGCTTCTTTCATTATTTCAATATTCAAATCGGCAGATTCAAAATACATAGTTTTTCTCAAAAGTGGTGATCTGAAATCAGAATTTAATATTGAATATTTATAAACTCTAGATAGAGCATCTCTTCGAGGATCAAAATTATGCGAAACCTCAGAAATAAACTTAACAGCAATGTCATCTGGCAAATAATAGTTGATTCCCTGAGAATACACTTTTAAATCATCTGAAAAACAGGAATCAAAAGCAATAACTTGATACTTTGCATGAACTCCAGAATCTGTTCTACCAGCTCCTTTAATTCTTACAAAATCACCAGTAAGACAATTTATTGATTTTTCTAATTCCCCCTGTATAGTTCTTGCATTTTCTTGGAATTGAAACCCACTGTATTCAGTGCCTTCATATTCTATTATAAGAGCTAACCGCATTCACAAAATAAACCCACTAGTCTACTAATTCTAGTATGGCCATTTCTGAAGCATCACCCTTTCTTGGTCCAAGTTTTATGATTCTTGTGTAGCCGCCGTTTCTGTTTTCAAATCTTGGGCCAATTTCATCACAAACTTTCTTAACCATATCTTGGTCAGTAAGAAGTGCTGCAACTTTTCTACGATGGTGCAGAGATCCTTTTTTACCCAAAGTAATGACTTTTTCAGCCATCTTTCTAACTTCCTTAGCTTTGCTATCAGTAGTATTCATTTTTTCATGTCTCAAAAAGTCGGTTACCATATTTCTCAACATCAAATTTCTGTGAGCCGTAGGTCTACCTAATTTTCTTCCTGATAAACGATGTTTCATCTTATTTCCTATTACCCTAAAATTATTCCTCTAAAAGCTCTTCTGATCCACCAATAAATTTGGATGAACTATCGGGCAGAATATCCATTTCTCTAAATTTATCGTAAAGCTCATTATAAGATTTCTCACCAAAATTTCTGATGCTTAAAAGTTCTTCTTTTGATTTCTCGATTACTTCTCCAACTTTATTCAATCCTGCACGTTTCAAACAATTCAAAGTTCTAGATGATAAATCCAATTCTTCAACCGTTAAATTATAGTGCTCTGCAGGTATGTCCATACTTACTCCATCAGAACCTTCTTGGACATCATCAGCTTTGGTAAACAAGAAAAACTGATTCACTAGTAAATTGGCAGACTCAATAACAGCTTCTGCAGGAAATACTGACCCATCAGTCCATATTTCTAAATGCAGTTCTTCATAGTCTGCTTTATTACCAACTCTAGTTTGTGAAACAGAATAGTTTACTTTTCTAACAGGTGTAAAAATAGAATCAATTTGAATAACCCCTATCGGAAACCCATCACCACTATCAGCAACTTTATATCCTTTACCTTTTTCCACATTCATTTCAATTTGAAGATGAACATCATCAGAATTTGAAGTAGCAATATGAATTTCAGGATTCACAACAGACATACCTGATGGCACAGATATATCTGAACCAGTAATTTCTCCAGAGCCTTTGTAATCAATTGTCATAGTACCCGGATTTTCAATTTCACATCTGATTCTAATATTTTTTATGTTGAGCAAAATTTGAGACACTTCTTCTCGAATGTTTTCGATATTACTGTACTCATGTAAAACGCCTTCAATTTTGACCCAAGTAACTGCTGCTCCATATAAGGAGTTATACAAAACCCTTCTCAATGGATTCCCTAATGTCACTCCATAACCAGGATCTAGCGGTCCTACTAGAAATCTACCGTAATTATCGGAAACTTCTTCTACAGACAGTTTAGGGTTAACAACTACAATTTCGTTTTCTTCTTCAAATGATAAAATTGGGGAATTTGGATATTCCAAAGTCATCTAATAAACTCCTTGGTTATTTAGAATAAAACTCAACAATTTGAACAGTATCCACTACTAATTCACCATCTTGAGCAGTTGGTTCACTAACTACAGTAGAAGACATCTCATCTGTATCAACACTGACCCAATGAGCTGATGCGATGGTTTTACTGTTTTCTATAGCAAATTGATAAAGAGAAGTTTTTGCTGCTTTTTCAGTCCATTGAATCTTATCGCCCATTTTGACTTGATAAGAAGGAATGTCTACTTTCTTACTATTTACTAAAAAATGTCCATGATTGACAGCTTGTCGAGATTGTTTTCTAGTTAAAAACATCCCTGATCTGTACAAAACATTATCCAATCTACGTTCTAACAAGATCATAAGATTATCACCTGTGATCCCATCCATATATAATGCTTTTTCATAGTAATTTTTAAATTGTTTTTCTAGAACTCCGTAGAGAAAACGTGCTTTTTGTTTTTCTCTAAGCTGTAATCCATAGTTAGTAATCCTTCTACGCCTAGATAAAGCTGGATTACCCCTCTTCTCTTTTCTAGTCGTATATACTCCATAGGATTCTAAACCTAAAGTTCGTAATTTTTTTTGAATAGGTCCAATGTATCTTGCCATTAAACTCTCCTTCTTTTTGGAGGTCGACAACCATTATGAGGAATAGGAGTGACATCCTTGATACTAGTTACTGAAATGCCAGCACCTTGAATAGCTCTAATCGCAGCTTCTCTTCCAGCGCCTGGCCCTCTAACAAATATATCAACAAACTTCATACCCTGATCCATGGCTTTTTTTGCAGCATCTTCACCAGCTCGTTGAGCAGCAAAAGCTGTAGATTTTCTTGAACCCTTAAAACCTGCAGTCCCAGCACTTCCCCATGAAACTGTATTCCCAGAGGGATCAGTCAAAGTAATAATAGTATTATTAAATGTTGATTGAATGAATGCCTTACCATTAGGTACTTGTAATCGATCTTTTTTTCTAGTTCTCTGTCTTGCCATTTAGTATCCTTTAAGAGCTCTTTCTAGACACAGCAACTCTGCGTCCTCTTTTCGTTCTCGCATTAGTCTTAGTTCTTTGTCCTCTTAAAGGTAAAGCCCTTCTGTGCCTAGTGCCTCGATAACATCCTATATCAATTAAACGACGGATATTTGAATTAACTTCTCGTCTCAAATCTCCTTCAACTATTTTTTCTCTATCAATCACATCCCGAATGCGATTTAATGAATCATCAGATAAGTCCTTAACTCTTGGGTTATCTAACACTCCTGCCTTTTCAACTACATCCAAAGCTTGAGTAGGACCAATGCCATAAACATAAGTCAAAGCCGTTTGCACCCTTTTGTTGTCAGGTATATTTACACCCGAAACTATAGCCATATTATCCCTGCCTTTGTTTGTGACGTAGAGTTTCACAAATAACCATGACCCGCCCTTTACGCCGAATAATTCGACATTTTGGACATCTCTTGTTTACTGAAGCTCTAACTTTCATTTCTATTAATCTCCAAAAATACTATCTAAATCTATAAGTGATTCGGCCCCTAGTTAAATCATAGGGAGACAAATCAACCAAAACCCTATCACCAGGAAGAACTCTAATATAGTTCACTCTCAATTTTCCTGAGATATATGCCAATACTTCATGGCCATTAGCCAATTCAACTCTAAACGATGCATTAGGCAAAGCTTCAATAACTGTGCCTTCAACTTCTATAGACTCTTTTTCTTTTTTTGTCATAAATCCTATTTTATTTTTTTCTCAGCATAAAACACGCGAAGATACAGTATACAACGATATTCAATATCTTCCTATATTAAGTGAATACTTCAGGACCATTTTCAGTTATAGCTACAGTATGCTCAAAATGAGCAGATAATTCTCCGTCCTCAGTAACTATAGTCCACCCATCTTCAGCGATCTTAGTTTTCCATGTACCTACATTCAACATAGGTTCTATAGCCAAAACCATTCCTTCACGCAAAAGCGGGCCTTTTCCTGGTTGTCCATAATTTGGAACTTGAGGCTCTTCATGTAGTGAGCTCCCAATCCCATGTCCCACATATTCCCTTACTATCGAAAAGCCTGATTTATCTGAAGAAACCTGTATTGCATGTGAAATATCCGATAACCTAGCACCAACAATTGCCTGTTTTATGCCTTCTTCTAATGCAGTTTTTGTAGCTAACATTAATTCTTCAGCAACTGTTGAAATTTTTCCTACTCCAAATGTAAAAGCAGTATCTCCATGAAATCCTTCTACAATTGCACCAAAATCAAGACTAACAATATCTCCATCTTTTATTTTTCTATTACTTGGAATTCCATGAACAATTTCTTCATTAAAAGAAAAGCATATAGTGGCAGGAAATGGTGACATTGATGGAGAGGGTTGATAGCCTTTAAATGAAGGAATTGCTCCTGCTTTTCTTATCATTTCTTCAGCTAGTGCATCTAGCTCTAAACTAGTAACACCGGGCAGGATAGATGCTTTAACAATTTTTTTAGTATCTGCGAGAATTTTTCCTGCTTGCCTCATCAAATCTAATTCTCTAGGTGATTTGATAGTAATTCCAGAAGGCTGATTAATCATTCAATTGAATCTCCAATTTACTCTGTACTTCATCAACACTTTTAGAACCATCAATATTAATTAATTTATTTTGTTGGTCATAATATTCGATCACAGGTTGAGTTTCTTGCATATATACTTTGAGCCTATTAGTTACAACATCAGGTTTATCGTCATCTCTTTGATAAAGATCATCCGGACATTGATCACAAATCATTCCGTTTTTTGATGGATAAAATATTTTATGAAAAGAAGCTTGACAGGTTTTACAAATCAATCTCCCTGACAAACGTTCTATCAAATCAGCAGTCGGAACATCAAAAAATATAACCTTATCGACAGAACCTAATTCTTTATCCAAAGCTATAGCTTGGGGTAATGTTCTAGGAAAACCATCTAACACAAAACCAGAAATATTCGATGGATCATTAACCCAATCCAATACCATTCTAATAGTCACATCATCTGGAACATATTCTCCCCGGTCCATATAAGTTTTTGCTAATACTCCAAGTTCGGTATTATCTGACAAATTTTTTCGAAAAAGATCCCCAGAAGAAACACTAGAAACATTAGCTTTTTCTGCTATAAATCCAGCTTGAGTTCCTTTACCTGAACCAGGTGCTCCCATTAAGAGAATTCTCATTAAATGAAGCCTTCATAATTTCTCATTAATAATTGAGATTCAAGTTGCCGCATAGTATCTAGAGCAACTCCTACCATTATCAAAAGGCTAGTACTACTCAATGTCAAAGATCTGATATCAGTCGCCAATGTAATAAAAAATGGAACAACCGCTATAAACCCTAAGAAAATAGCTCCGCCCCAAGTAACTCTCACAATTACTTTGTTCAAATATTCTTGAGTGGGAGTTCCGGGACGAATTCCAGGAACAAAACCTCCATTTTTCTGAAGAGTCTCTGCAAGATTCTGTTGTTGATAAATAACAATCGTATAAAAAAAAGTAAACATGACTACAAGAAAAAACACAGCGATCCAATAAGGTAAATTAGTGGGACTTAAAGTATTTACAAAAAATGTTGCAATTGAATTACCAAATCCGTCACCTACCGGATCTCTAAAATAACTAGCTATAGTAGCTGGTAAAATAATTATTGAAAATGCAAAAATTAAAGGAATCATTCCTGCAGTATTAACTCGAATGGGAAGAAAAGAAGATCCAGTTTGGCGTTGCATTCGACCACCTCTAAATACACTTCTACCATATTGAACTGGAATTCTACGAACAGCTTCATTAAAGAAAACGATCAAAAATATAATTGCAAACCCAATCACTCCCAAGACCATCAAACTAGAAACAAAATCATTCTCCAAAAAACCTTGTCCAACTAATTGAGGAAAACTCGCAACTATTCCTCCAAATATAATTAAGGAAATCCCGTTACCTAAGCCTTTTTCAGTAATCAATTCTCCTAGCCAAACTAAAAACATTGTTCCAGCAACTAATGAAAGCATCATTGCTATAGTATGAACATTAAGCCCAAAATCAATGCCTGGCAAAACACCAGATGATCTTAAAAGAGTTAATTGACCTAATCCTTGCAAAAAAGCGATAGGAACTGTCAAATAATGAGTATATTGATTAATTTTTTGTCGACCGTAGTCACCTTCTTGAGATAAATCTTTCAACATAGGCACAACAGGCGTAAGAATCTGCATAATAATTGAAGAAGTAATATAGGGATATACTCCTAAAGCAGCCACACTAAGGTTTGCTAATGCTCCTCCACTAAATAAATCCAAAAATCCCAATAGAGCTTGTTGACGAAATGCTTGAGATAAAGCCTGTGTATCAACTCCCGGAACAGGGACATGAGCAACAAACCTAAATATCAATAACATAGCGAAAGTGAATAAAATTTTGTTACGTAAATCTGGAACTTTCATTGAGTCTATCAAAGCCTGAATTAATTGAGGCCTAGATAACTCTTCTCCCTTAGATGATGATTGCCTTAACATCTATCCTAATTCCTGAACTGTTCCCCCAGCAGCAATGATCTTGTCTTTTGCTGAACGAGAAAACTTATGAGCAGTAACATTAATAGAAAAATTAATTTCTCCATCACCTAAAATTTTAATTGGGGAATTTGTATTCTTTAACACATTCTTATCAACTAAAGTTTCAGGAGAAATTTCACTATCTTTTTCATACAATTTCGAAATCGTTGTCAAATTAATTGGGATAAATTCTCGACGAAATATATTATTAAACCCTCTTAACGCAGACAATTTTTTAATTAATGGTAATTGACCACCCTCAAACCCAGGACGCACACCACCACCTGTTCGAGACTTTTGGCCCTTCATTCCCTTTCCAGAATAACTACCATAACCACTTGAGTCGCCTCTTCCCACTCGTTTCCTATTTTTTTTTGATCCTTGCGGAGATTTCAATGAATGTTGTTGCATATTTCACTTCACTTAATTTATTCAGTCACATCCACTAGATGCTTTACTTTATTAATCATTCCCATAATTGAATCAGTCTTCTGGTGTTCAACTGTGTGATTCAACCTCTTCAAACCAAGACTTTCAATAATTTTTCTCTGTCTATGAGAGTAACCTATAGTACTTTTTTTCCATGTAATTTTTATAGTATCCATAACTTACTCACTAGCTTGTTCGAGAGTACGAGACTCATATTTCTTTTTTTCAACAAATTCTTTTCTTCTAGAGACCTCTTCATCTGGATCTTTTAACATTTGGAGACCTTTCAAAGTCGCTTTTACAACATTAGTAGGATTTGTACTTCTTCTAACTTTAGTAACTATGTCTTTTACTCCAGCTAATTCTACTACTGCACGAACTGCCTCACCTGCAATTATTCCTGTACCAGCAGGAGCTGGCTTCAACATTACAATAGTGCCCCCAAATTTGGCCTCAACATCATGTGCTATGGTGTCTCCCTTAACTGGAACTTCAACCATATTTTTCTGAGCATAAGTTGATCCTTTTTTAATTGCATCTGGAACAGCAGCAGCTTTACCCATACCGATTCCTACTTTTCCTTCACCGTTACCAACTACAACTGTGGCGCTAAAAGTTAAATGTCGACCACCTTTAACAACTTTTGAAACTCTATTAATTCTTACAGTTCGTTCAGATATCCCTGAACTTTCTTCTGAATTAAATTTACGACTATCTTCTTGTACCATCAAAATTCCTGTTAACTAATTTATATTAAAACTTTAGACCTTCTTCACGTACAGCCTCTGCAACAGCCTTAACTCTGCCATGATATTTATACCCACCTCGGTCAAAAACAACCTGAGTGATTCCTTCATTTTTGGCTTTCTGGGCAATAATCTGGCCAACACGTTTGGAAATTTCTATTTTTCCAATCATGTTTGCTTCAGCTTGAATATCTTTATCTAATGTAGAGGCTGAAGCTAGAGTATGACCTTTAGAGTCATCAATTAATTGAGCATATATATTATTTAAACTTCGATAAATAGCTAGCCTTGGACGATCAGTAGTTCCTACCACTTTTTTTCTTATTCGCCCATGTCGAATAACTCTACGTACCTTAGAATTTAAAGTTGACATAATTAAGCTCTCCTTGCACTCTTACCAGGTTTGAGTCTTACAACTTCGTCTGAATATCTGATACCTTTTCCTGTGTAAACATTAGGTGGTCTTACTTTCCGAATCTGTGCAGCAATTTGCCCGACAGCCTGTTTATCTACTCCAGAAATTTTAATTTTATTATTACCATCAACCTCTAAAGAAATTCCTTCTTCAGGATCAATATCAACAGTATGACTCAACATCACATTGAGTGTGATTCCTTTTCCTTTCTGTTGGACTCTATATCCTACACCTACTAAATCCAATTCTCTCTCGAAACCATTACTTACACCTTCAACCATATTTGCCAACAAGCTTCTAGTTAAACCATGAAAAGCTTTATGATGACTCTCATCTGAAGGACGAGAAACCTTTAACAAGTTGTCATTATGTTCAATAACCATATCTTCATTAAAAGTACTGCTCAAAGTCCCTTTTGGACCTTTTACAGTAACAGACTGTTGATTAATTGAAACTTCTACACCAGATGGAACTGGAATAATTTGATTACCAATCCTAGACATTTTTAATACTCCTACCAAACATAAAAAAGTACCTCTCCACCAACTCCCTTACCTCTAGCATTTGATCCAGTCATCACTCCCTGGTTAGTGGATAAAACTGCTAAACCTCTTTTCCCATAAACATAAGGAATCTCATCCTTAGTGACATAAACTCTTAATCCAGGTTTGCTTACTCTTTTCAAACCATTAATAACAGGATCATTTTTACCCCAATAATGTAAATTAATATCCATTGAAGCGTCATGAGTTCCGTCATTTTTCAACTCAAATCCATCAACAAAACCTTCTTCATCTAAGATTTTGGCAATATCAAGTTTAATTTTAGAAACAGGAACATTAACAGAATTTTTGCCCACCATAAGAGCATTTCTAATTCTGGTTAACATATCTGCAATAGGGTCTGAAACTGACATATTACTTCCTTACCAACTAGCTTTTTTAACACCGGGTAATTGTCCCCTATGTGCCATTTCTCTAAATGCAATTCTAGATAATCCAAAATGCCTAATATACCCATGAGGTCTTCCTGTTACCTGGCATCGATTACGAATCCTTACAGGATTAGCATTTCTAGGAATCTCTGAAAGAGCTCTACGTGCCTTTATCTTTTCCTCAAAGGGTGCTTTAGAGTCATTAATAATAGAAAAAAGTTCATCTCTTTTACCTGAGTATTTTTCTACTAATTTTCTTCTTTTTTCGTTCCGCTCAACTGATGATTTTTTGGCCATGTTTTATCCTTAATTAGTTTTCACAAAAGGCATACCTGCCAATTCTAATAATCGCATACCCTCTTGATCAGTATTAGCAGTAGTTACTATTACAACCTGTAACCCTCTAATTTTGTCTATATTGTTATAATCTATCTCTGGGAAAATGGTATGTTCGCGAATTCCTATAGAACAATTTCCTCTTCCGTCAAAACATTCTCTCTCTATTCCCTGAAAGTCTCTAATTCTAGGCAACGCTGCGTTCAATAACCTATCTAGAAACTCATACATTCTTTTGCCTCTAAGAGTTACTTTGGCTCCTATAGGCATACCTTCTCTTAACTTAAAACCAGCGATTGATTTTCTGGCTTTTGTAGTAACAGGTTTTTGTCCTGTAATTAAAGAAAGGTCAGAAGTAGCATTTTCTATGGCTTTTGAATTTTGCAAAGCTTCACCAAGGCCCATGTTTACAATTACTTTTGTAACACGAGGTATTTCCATTACACCTTTATACCCAAATTCTTTTTTTAATTCCGGCGCAACTTCGTTACGCAACTTCAATAGAAGTCTAGGTACATTTAAATTTTCGTCAATTTCAGTTGTCATTCAATTATTTCCAAACAATCAGGGTTTTTACACATCCTAGCTCTCGTACCATCGGGTAATAAATGTGACTTCACTTTAACTGCCTGTGAACAATGAGCACACAGCAACATCACATTTGAAACATGAATAGGTAATT
>CAJWPE010000014.1 GCA_913045625.1 uncultured Chloroflexota bacterium
TTAGTGGTCGGGGTGGTCGGGATCGAACCGACGACCCCCGGTTCCCAAAACCGGTGCGCTACCGCTGCGCCACACCCCGATAAAATCCTTAGGCGTATAAGAGTACATTTTCATAAGCTATAGGTAAAGCATCATTTTTTTCATAATGTAAAAAATTGTATATTCATGTAGAATTTTCCCTCTATTAATAAAGGAGAAAAACATAGACTCTCAAAAGATTCAAGCACTTTTTCAACAGCTGCTCGATGGTGAGATTGAGATAGAAGAAGCTGTTCAAAGTTTGAAAACTTTGCCTTTTGAAGATTTAGGATTTGCTCAAGTAGATCATCATAGATACCTCAGGCAAGGCTTCCCTGAAGTAGTATTTGGCCAAGGAAAAACTCCAGAACAAATAGCACAAATAGCTGCTAGTATCGCTAAAAAGTCGTCTAAATTTCTTGTAACTAGGGCAGAGGAAGATGCTTATAAAGAAGTAATTAAATTAGTTCCAGAAGCAAAATTCAACGAATTAGCTAGAGTGATTTATTTCGATCAAAACAATTCTCCTACTGAAAAAATTAAGGGCCTCTCAGTAATTTGTGCAGGCACGTCTGATTTGCCAGTTGCATTAGAAGCTTCAATCACTGCAGAATTAATGGGTTGCGAGGTACTACAAATCTTTGATGTAGGAGTAGCAGGTATCCACAGGCTATTCGATAAGCTAAATGTGATTAGAGAATCAAAAGTTTTAGTTGTTGTAGCAGGTATGGAAGGGGCATTACCTTCTGTAATTGGAGGGTTAGTAGATATTCCTATCATTGCCGTGCCTACTAGTGTCGGTTATGGAGCTAGTTTTGGAGGATTATCTGCTTTATTAGGCATGCTAAACAGTTGTGCACCTGGAATTTCGGTTGTAAATATTGACAACGGATTTGGAGCTGGATACTTCGCAGGAAATTTAATAGTAAATAACAAATAATCAGAGGTCAGTATGACTATTGAATATCCCGTAGGCATCAAATCTATTGATGAATCTCCAATTAGTGGATTAAAACATTCTGATTATCATTCAGACAAAATCTTACACAGAACAATTCTGATAAGTAATTTTGAACAATCAAAATCGATGAATGACTCTCAATTTTCTGAACTATTAGAAACGCTACATCAATCAAATCAAATCACTTATTTAGCTTCAAATTTAAATAATCAGAAATTGATGATAAAAAATAACATATTTCCACCTATAAGTGGTTTTACTTTTGAAACTAATTCTTCAGATGATATCTACATTTGGAGATGGATCACGATGGAATCTCCAGATTTTGTGATTATGGCAAATATTTGTTCTGAAGAGAAAATAGGATTATATGGATTTGAAGATCATCATTTTATACATGATTTTTTAAAATCTACTAATTCTGAAACAAATCATTTTTTAAAATCTTTATCTGAAAAAAGCAATCAATCTCCAGGAGAAATACCATCAATCGAGTTAAGTGGTTCATTTTCACAAATCAAAATTCATTTAGAAAATCTTGTTCAATTTCTAAACCAATCTGCTGTGACAATCAGTTCAGCAAGAAAAGAAATTCAAAGAAGACAACAAAGAACTCCAAATCAAGTATCAAAAATATTATCCGAAGTTTACGGCCATAAATTAGATCAGCCAATTAATTATGTTCAAGGGGTATCTATAAGTGGTCGAATCAGACTCTCCAAACTTGACCAAAGCCACTCAAAAAACATCAATGACATTCCAGAATTTGTAAGTTTTCTTTTAGATGAAAATGATTTTATACAAAACACTAAAACTGGCCCGAACTTAGCCGGTATTTGTTGGGCTGATGAATTATCAGAAGCAACTTCAGATCAAAAATGGAATGACCTAATAATAAAAACTGCTGATATTTATGAATCTAGAGGAGAGGGTTTTTCACCAAAACCATGTGATCCTGATTTTGGTTGTGAAGATATGTTTTTCATATCCACTATGCTGGGAAGGGCTTACAAAATTTCTAAAAACGACATGTATTTAAATATGTTCATAAATTATTTAAACGATGCAAACACACAACAAAAAAATGGGCTTTTTTTTCATAATAGAATCACTCCATACTTTTGGGGAAGAGGTAATGGTTTTGCAGCTCTTGCTTTCGCTGAAGCATTAAATTATATTCCTGATAATCACCCACAAAAAAAACTTCTGATTGAAAAACATGTAAGTCACATTAATGCTTTAATTCAAGTCCAATCTCCCACTGGAATGTGGAGACAATTACTTGACGAAGAAGGTTCATACCAAGAATTATCTGCAACATGTATGATTGGATACGCAATTACCCGTGGGTTCAAATCTGGAATATTAAACAAAAATCATATGAATTCGGCAGTAAAAGCTTGGGAAGGTACGTTATCAAGAATTGATGATAATGGGGGATTAACTGATGTGTGTACAGGTACAGGATTTCAATCAAAAAAATCAGACTACCTATATCGAAAAGCTGAGTTTGGATACGATGATAGAGGAGGATCAATGGCAATTTGGTTCTCTACAGAAATTGAGAACTTAATGTAATGACTTTAATTGGAGAAAATCATGGAAATTGGATTGGGCCTAGATCCCACACTTAGACTAAGCTTAGATGAACAAAATCAACTTAGTGAAACAGCCACTCAACTGGGTTATCAAAGTATTTGGACACCAGAAGGTACAGGACAAGATTCATATCAAATTTGTTTGAGAAGATGGGAAGCAACAACTAATATTATCCCTGAAGGAATCACTACAGGAATTGCAGTTTCACCAGTGATTTGGAGATCACCTATGGCATTCGCTATGGCTGGTGGTACTGTAAGTCAAATATCCAACGGAAAATTCATAATGGGATTAGGCTCAGGTGGAACTTATAGACCTGGTGCTATGAATAGTTTAGGCAAGTCCAAAATTTCTGTACTTTCATTAATGAGAGATTATGTAACTATTGTAAGGAAACTTGTTAATGGTGAAACCGTCTCATACCGTGGTAAAACTGAAACGTTATTAGAAGAACAACTTGCAATCTTTCCACCTCCAAAAACACCAATTTATTTGGGTGCACTAGGTCCAAAAATGCTGTCATTAGCTGGAGAATTAGCTGATGGAGCAGCATTAAATTGGTGTAATCCAGAACAAATTGAATGGAGTAAACAACAAGTTCAATTTGGAGCAGAAAAAGCTGGGAGAGATCCTTCTGAAATCAAAATCTCGGAATACATACGAATTTGTGTAGATGACGAGGATGAAGATCGAGCAAGAATTGCTCTTGCTAAAGCCACAATCGGATATGCTCTAGGGCCTACAATTCCATCTGAAAAAGAAAGGCAATTAGGATACAGAGCGCATTTTGAACGAATGGGATTTGAAAAAGAATTAGCAGACTTAGATCAAATGAGATCCAAAGGAGCCTCTAGAGACGAGATAGCAGAAGCATTTCCCACAAAGATCCTAAGTACTGTTGGATATTTCGGATCATCGGATGGAGCAGCAAAAGCATTTGCTAATCTTTCTCAAGGATTAGACAACGCAATAGTCCGAGTAGTAAGTTCAAGACCTGGTAATGTTGACGGTGCTCTTGATGTAATCAAAGCATGTGCACCTGAAAAAATTCAGGCTCACCTATAATAATGTAATGGAAATTTCAGAACAAACACAATTACTTATCAATTTGATGGATCATATTCCTCCATGCCAAAGTTGTGGGATGAGGTGGAGTACTGGAGATTATGAATGTCCTCATTGCGGAGAAGATCAATATGAAAAGTTATACCAATGGGCTGAACTTGTGATAGAGAAACTATCTGAATAAATTCACTATAACTTCATCTGAAAGTGAATATTTATGTGCTCTAAAAACTTGATTTGTATCGAAATCTCCTCTCAGGGAATTAACAAAATATGGATTGATGTATTCCCAAACAATGTGTTTCGATTCTGTCACCTCAAAAATTCTTCCGTGAGCTCCCTCACATATAAAAGTATTCCCATTGAATAACCTTTGTGCGCTACTAACGTTAAAACTATAAAAACTATTTGGTGGAGATCCGGAATACTGCCAAACAATTTCATTTCTAAAAGGATTAACTTCAATCACCCTTGAATGCTCTAAAGATTTAGAATGACTTCCATTATCGAATAATAAAATATTCAGATTAGATAATTGTGTAGGGTGATGCTGATGAAATGTATCACCAGGACCCCATTTCCATAAAAAACCTTGATTTTCTGAACCCAATATACCGACAGTGTGAGTACTTCTAAAACTTACTAAAAAATTATTATCTAGTGTTAAATTAAGACTATTAGCATGAGTCCATTCTCTACGAGACTCTAAAGGACAAATCACATCTTGTGTGAAATCCAAATGATCATAAATTTGAATTTTTTCAAGAATCTCTCCTTTTTGAGAAATTCGAATAATTGAATCTCCTAAAATATATTCTGAAAAACCGTCTAAGTATCCGCCTAAAACTTTAGACGTAAAATCTTCCCCTAAAACATCAAACACCAATACATAAGTTTCTCCATTTTTTAATCTAATAAAATCATGGTGAATCATTGGATTTTCATATTCCCAAACCACATTAGAGTTTCTATCCAATTCAATTAATTTATTTGATGAACCTCCCACATCTTTAACAAATTTATTTTCTTTAGGCGGGTTTGTTCTACATAAAAGATTACCATTGGGTAACAAGTATCCGTAGGTAATTCCATCAGGATTTTCCCATTTGTGAACTTCGTTACCGTCAACATCAATTAAGACAGCAAAATCTCCTCCGATAGAACTGAACAAAACAAAGCCTTCACATAAAGAAGATTCATCTTTATAAATCAACCCTAAGGGATGATGAATGGACCTACCCATGAATTAATCCAAAGTCAATGGGGTTTGATCATTATTAGCCCACTCACCCATAGATCCGTCATAGTTTCTAACTTTCTCATATCCCAACATTTTCAAAACAAAATATACGTGCGCCGCACGAATTCCACCTTGTCAATAAGTCACAATTTCCTTCTCATGAGTAATACCATTTAAATCTAATATTTCTTGAATTTCCTTCTTAGACTTAAAAGTTTGAAATTGATCTTTATTTAAAAAATTAGTCCATTCAATATGAACTGAACCCGGAACATGACCGGTTCGGTTATTTCCCCTAGAATTAGAACCATCCCATTCTCCATCAGATCTAACATCTAAAAATATTACATTTTCATTATTTACTCTATCTACACCTTGATCTAAGGTACAAATTAAATCAGGATTAGATTTAGGGGTAAATTCAACGAGATTAGTTTTTTTAATTTCATTTGATATTGGACGACCTTCATCAAACCATTTTTTCCAACCCCCATCCAAAACCTTAGCATTTGAATGTCCATAATAATTTAATACCCACCAAAATCTAGCTGCCCATAAGCCCCCACCAGTATCATAAGCTACTACAGTAGTATCATCACCAATACCCATATCTTCAAAAATTTCTTTGACAACATCAGGGTCAGCAACCCATGGATATTCTTTTGGAGACTTCGCATACTCTGGATGTTTGATGTAATGATGTACTTTAATTCCCACAGCACCGAAAATATGTGCTCTTACAAAAGAATCATAAATATCACAATCGACTATACGAATATTTGGATTATCTAATGATTTTGCTAACCATTCAGTTGAAACTATAAAGTCATTGTTTTCATTCATCTAAAAACTCCGTAATATCTTTAAAATAAAAAATGAGGAAATATTGAAATTTCAGATTAATCAGCAGACCCTACTATACACATTTCTTTTTGTATTGATAGCCACATTATCAATATTTAGTAGATTTTTTGGAATTTTTTGGGACGAAGGTTTTAATTACACTCCTCATCCAGATGAAAGAGCCATTCTGATGAAAGTCGAAGAACTCAAAATCCCAAAAATTTCAGAATTAAACCTATTACTCTCTGCCCAGGAAAGTTTATGGAACACAAAATGGTTCCCGTATGGAACCTTCCCCATTTATTTCTTAAAAATTGTGTCCGCAGTAAATGATTTTAATGTTGACATTAGAATTGTGGGAAGATCAATATCAGCATTGTGCGACTTGATGACTATAATTGGGGTGTTTTTTCTAGGTAAATCAATTTTCAACAAAAATGTAGGAATTCTTTCAAGCCTACTTGTATGTTTGGCACCAATACATATACAACTCTCTCATTTTTTTGCATTCGACACCATTGTTACTATGTTTTGTGTTTGGTCAATATATTTTCTATTTTTAGTCAGTAAGTATGGTCATTTAAAATACTCAATTATTTCTAGTGTGATTATATTTTTAGGACTTGGCACTAAAGTAAGTATTGCCCCCATATTAGTTAGTTTTTTAATTGCCCACATCTTTTTTTATTTACAATCTAATCAAAATAAACCCCTAAAAGTTATATCCAACTTTTCTGTAGGATTATTTTTAGGATTGATTATCTATTTTATTGTTTCTCCATACACTTTTATAGATTTTCAACGATTTATTTCAGATTTCACTGAACAATCTGAAATGGTGAGAAGAATAAGAGACTATCCATATACAAGAACATATATCAATACAACTCCATATATTTACCAAATTAATCAAATGTGGAAATGGCTCTTAGGGTTACCTCTTACATTGTTTTGTCTGATTGGGTTTTTGAGTTATTTAACTAAACCTTTTTCTAAACTCAAATTTAAAATGATTCCCTTAACACTTTTGGCATTTTTAGCATCTGTACTCATTATCAATAATTCTTCCTTTTTAATACTAGTTGTTCTATTAATATGTACTGCTTATTTTTTGATAACATACATAAAACCAATCACTCTAAAATCCGACTTAGGCATCGCATTGATTCTTAGTTGGATAATCCCTTACTTTTTGATCACAGGAAGTTTTGACGTAAAGTTCAACAGGTATTTAATTCCAATCATCCCGTTCTTAATTATCTTAGGAAGTGGTTATTGCCTGCATTTATACAACTCTTCTAATAAAAAAATACTTTTTTTACTATTAGGAATAATTATTGTATTTTCTTCAACTATTCTTAGTTGGGGTATTTTAAACATTTACTCTTCAGATCACCCAGCTGTTTCAGCATCAAAATGGGTAAATAAAAACATTGATCCTGGATCCATCATATTAAAGGAGCATTGGGATGAATCTTTGCCCGATTTAAGTAAATATACAGTAGAAGATCTACCAATTTACGAGCTAGATAACATATCTAAAATCACACAAATGTCTCATCAACTATCTAATTCAGACTACATAATTATTTACAGCAACAGACTTTATGGAACAGTAACCAGGCTCCCAGAAAGATATCCATACATGTCCAATTATTACAATTCTTTATTTGCTGGTAATTTAGGATATGAACTAAAACATTTCGAAGAAAAAAATATTTCCATTCTAGGATTTGCATTATATGAAGAAACATTTAATAGTGTTGGCCTACCAAATCCCTTACCCCAAAACAGCTCGAAAAAACTTATAAGTTTTTCTTCTGATAAAACTTTTTCATCATACGATCATCCTAAAATTTTGATTTATGAGAACAAACAAAAATTTTCACGTGAAAATATTCAAAACATATTGTTACAGGACTCAACATCAGGGCCAAAAAAACTTCTATTTGAAGATGATTTACTAGTTTCTCAAAGAAAGGGTGGAACCTGGAATAAAATTTATAACATTCAAACTTCATCAAATTGGATAAGTTCAATTAAATGGTTTTTTACAATAGAACTATTAGCACTTATTTCTATTCCAATTACTTTTTTTATTTTGAATAAATTTCAATATAGAGGATTTTTACTCAACAAAATTTTTGGATTATTGATTGTGGGTTACATCTCATGGTTATTGAATAGTATGCAAATTCTAAAATTTTCATCAAACAATCTTTGGTTAATTATATTTTTTGCATCTCTCATTTCAGCATATTTATTTTATCGTCAATTTCAAGATATAAAAGATTTTTTCTATGCCAAATGGAAAGATATTGCTGCCTTGGAAATATTTTATATTGCCGCATTCATTATGTTTGTTTTTATTAGACTATTAAATCCTGATCTTTGGCACCCTTTCAGGGGTGGAGAAAAACCAATGGATTTAGCCTACTTAAATGCTGTAATTAAATCGACGTATATGCCGCCATACGATCCTTGGTTTTCAGGTGGATATCTCAATTATTATTACTTCGGTCAATATTTAATTGGATGCATAGTACATTTGACAGGAATCCCAACAGAAATTTCTTATAACCTAGCTATTCCTTTTTTATATGCAACTAGTGCTTCAATAGCTCTAACATTAGGAATAAATCTAATTTCATTTGATAAAAGTACTACTAAAAAACATATTGGAATCATCATTGGCTTTTTAACATTCATTATGGTGTGTGTTCTTGGTAATCTTGATGGCCTATTCCAATTATTTAGTATGCTAACTAATTATATTAATGGATCTCAAATTACTGGATTTAACTTTTGGCAAAGTAGTCGAATAATGACGCCTGATCCTCCAGGATTTGAAATTAATGAATTCCCATTTTTCACTTTCTTATTTGCAGACTTACATGCTCATTTAATTAGTATCCCGTTCCTATTAGTAATTTTGTGCGTATGTTTAAATCTAATTAAATCTACTAGAAGCCTATTTAAAGAAATACTTGTTCTAACATTTTTCGGACTATTAATTGGTTCAATACGATTAATAAACACTTGGGACTTTCCCACTTCATCCATTTTATGTATTACTACTTTGATATTTTCAGAATATATAAAAAATGGAGGAATGAATTTATTAGTTGTTTCCAAAGGTATATGTAAATGGGTTTATGTGATGTTGATCAGCATAATTTTATTCTACCCATTTCACCAATCGTCAATAAATTTTTTCAATAACATTGAACTAACAACGAATGTAACAACAATTAATCAATTGTTGACTATTCACGGCTTACATTTCTTCATTTTCTCTTCATTAATTTCACTCTTGCTAATAAGGAGAGATTACATCATAAAAATTTTTAGCATATCTAAATTTAACCCTATCAAAATCTCAATATGTATCTTGATATTTTTGATTATTGTAATTTTTGCTTCAAATTATTCATTAACTCTTTCTTTAAGTCTGATGTTTGCATTATTGCTTTTTTCATGGTTTTTCTTCCAATCAGATCCCGATAATAAACAGAATCCATCTCTCATTTTTTCTTTTATTTTAACGATAGTAGGCCTATGCCTGATTGCTGGAATTGAAATTTTCAGAATAGAAGGGGATATTGACCGAATGAATACAGTATTCAAGTTTTATCTGCAAATCTGGATTCTTTTTTCTATCTCTTCAGGATATTTTATTTATTCCATTTACAAAAAATTAAATAAATATAAAACATCTCAATTCATTTGGTTAGTAAGCTTATCTGTCATCATATTATGCCAATCAATTTATCCAATTTTAGGAACTATAGATAGAGTAAATGATAGATTTCAAAATACTGATATGACCTTAAATGGATATGAATTTACCAAAAATTCAAAATACGCAGATAAAAACGGTGACATAAATTTAGAATCAGAATTTGAGGCAATTTATTGGATTAGAAATAATGTTGAAGGATCCCCAGTAATTCTAGAAGCGTTTACGCCTAGTTACAGATTAGGATCAAGAATCTCAATACACACTGGTTTACCTACCATTATCGGATGGAAATGGCACCAAGAACAACAGCGTTGGAATTTCAAAAACGACATACAAAATAGAATCAATGACGTAAACGCCATATATTCCAATATTAATTATGCAAAAAAGTCTGAAATTTTAAATCGATATGATGTTCAATACATAGTAGTAGGTGGAGTAGAAAATATTTATTACGGAACTGAAACTACAAATAACCTTGTTAACCAATTATTGAATGATTATGAAATTGTATTTGATAATACAGCTGTGAAAATTCTTAAATTAAAGCTAGCAGAATAGCCTCTATTGACACTACTATGACATGAATGTAATATTCTTACGTGGTCGAAATATACCCCTTACGATACTTATATTTAATTCCAGTACTCTACTGGAATTTTTCAATTCGCTATAAAACCACAAATTTTATTTAATTAACTCTGAAATACTAAGGAGCGTGAGGACTAATGACCCTTTCTGCATCTCGTGAAAACACTTCGATTTTTCCTGCTACAAAATCTTTCTCAAATATTCACAAACTATTAGAAGTACCAGATCTAATTAATGTCCAGAAAGAATCTTTTAACTGGTTTACAAGAGAAGGATTACAAGAGCTTTTTGATGAAATTTCTCCTATTGAAGATAATCAAGGTCAAAATCCTAGATTTTCATTGAGATTTATCGGATTTGAATTTGAAGACCCTAAAATTTCCGAGGACGATTGTAGAACCATGGAAAAGACTTTTGAAGCGGCTCTTTACGTCACAGTTAGCCTAACCATCAATGCTGTCGGACCAGCTAAAGGTGAGGTTAAGGAACAAAGGCTATACGTTGGAAACATACCTATCATGACCAGAGCTGGTACTTTCATAATTAATGGAGCCGAAAGAATAGTAGTCAGTCAATTAGTTAGATCCCCTGGAGTTTATTTTTCTGAAGACCGTGACACTGGATCGGGACGGCCTTTGGCTTCTGCCAAGCTAATCCCTTACCGTGGCGCATGGATGGAATTTGAAACAAGTAATCGAGATGTGATTTACGTCAAATTAGACCGAAAACGAAAAACTCCAGTCTCTACTTTACTTAGAACTCTAGGATATGAAACTAACGAAGAAATCTTGGAACTTTTTGAAGATATTGACAATAACCCTGATCACAAATTCATTGAAACTACCATCGCTAAAGACTCGGGCGTTACAACTAAAGATGAAGCTTTAGTTGAATTTTATCGTAGATTAAGACCTGGAGAACCGCCAAACGCGGAAAACGCACAAGCTTTAATCGAATCTTTATTCTTTGACTCTAGAAGATATGATTTAGGAAAAGTAGGAAGATATAAATTAGAGAGCAATCTAAAAGGATTGAAATTCCATGAGATCGATGGATCAACACGAATACTCTCTAGGGAAGATATTGTCAGCCTTTTGAGAAGACTAATTCAAATTAACAACTCAGAAAAAAGAGCTAATGATATTGACCATTTAGGTAATCGAAGAGTCCGAGCCGTAGGAGAACTAATTCAAAATCAAGTCAGAGTAGGATTTTTGCGAATGGAAAGAGTAATTCGTGAAAGGATGACTATTCAAGTAGACCCCGAAACTACTACTCCAGCTGCATTGATAAATGTAAGACCTGTAGTAGCTGCAGTAAGAGAATTTTTTGGAGGATCCCAACTTTCTCAATTTATGGACCAGGCAAACCCTTTAGCAGAATTAACCCATAAAAGGCGTCTATCTGCTTTAGGCCCTGGAGGCCTTTCGAGAGAAAGAGCAGGATTTGATGTAAGAGATGTTCACCATTCTCATTACGGAAGAATTTGCCCTATTGAGACTCCTGAAGGTCCAAACATAGGACTTTTAGTATCTTTAGCGACATATGCTAAAACAAATGAATTTGGGTTTATTGAAACTCCTTACAGAAAAGTACTAACTGAAATAAGTAATCAAAACATTGAAGATCTTATAGGACACACCCCTACAGAAAACATACTGGGAAAAGACGGCAAAACTATTGTTAAAGCTGGAACTTCAATTTCTTCAAGATCTATTGGGAGATTATCTGATCTAGATGAGCAAATTTACAAAGTAAAACCTTATGTTTCTAATCTAATAGAAGACATCCTCCACCTATCAGCAGTCGATGAAGAAGACTATTACATAGCTCAAGCTAATTCAGCTATCAATGAAGCTGGAGAATTTATTAATGATAGAGTAGAGACTAGAAGAGGTGAAGAAGTAGGAATGGTTAGTTCTGAATCTGTAAAATTTATGGATGTTTCTCCACTTCAACTTTTTAGTGTATCCACTTCACTGATTCCTTTTCTAGAGCATGATGACGCTAATAGAGCTCTCATGGGATCTAATATGCAAAGACAGGCTGTTCCGTTACTCAAACCTGAAGCCCCTGTAGTTAGTACGGGAATGGAAAAAAGAGTTGCAAAAGACAGCGGACAACTTGTTCTATCTAAAGCAAAAGGGAAAGTAACCAGTGTCACCGGAACTAATATTATTGTTACAGATGAAAATGGTACAGAATTCAATCATATCCTTACTAAGTTCTATAGAAGTAATCAGGGTACATGTATCAACCAAAGAGTGATCACCAAAAAGGGTGAACAGGTTGAAGTTGACAGCGTGCTTGCTGATGGTTCTTCTACTGAAAATGGGCAACTAGCTTTAGGTCAAAATGTTTTAGTGGGATTTATGACATGGGAAGGCTACAACTACGAAGATGCAATTATTCTTAGTAGTAAATTAATCAAAGACGATAAATTCACATCTATTCATATAGAAAAACATGAAATTGAAGCTAGGGATACTAAGTTAGGGCCTGAAGAAATCACAAGAGATATTCCTAACATAGGTGAAGATGCTCTAAGAAATCTAGATGAAGACGGAGTGATTCGTGTAGGCGCTGAAGTAAGTAACCGTGATATTTTAGTAGGAAAAATCACCCCTAAAGGTGAAACTGAATTAAGTGCTGAAGAAAAACTACTAAGGGCAATTTTTGGAGAAAAAGCAAGAGATGTGAAAGACTCATCTCTTTACGTTCCTCACGGACAGTTAGGAAAAGTTATTGATGTCAAAGTTCTTGAAAGAGAAAAAGGTGACGATTTATCTCCTGGGGTTAACAAATTAGTTAGAGTATGGGTAGCTCAAACTCGTAAAATAACTCAAGGTGATAAAATGGCTGGCAGACATGGGAACAAAGGTGTTATAGCAAAAATTCTCCCAGAAGAAGATATGCCATTTCTACCAGACGGAACACCTCTAGACATTATTCTTACTCCTATAGGAGTTCCTTCAAGAATGAATTTAGGTCAAGTTTTAGAAACTCACTTAGGGTGGGCAGCTAAAAGATTAGGATTTCAAGCAGAAACCCCAGTTTTTGACAGTGCAAAAGATGTTTCCATTGAAGACGAACTGTCTAAAGCTTGGCTTGTAGAAGAATCTAAATCCATTGCGGCTGCTTCAAATTTGAATCCAACTCTTGATGATATTAATTTAGAGATATTAGAGGATTATTTGAATCAAAGGGGTTACAGTCTTGATGAAATTTTCATCAACTCTAAACCTGATGTTGCTAGGACTGCAGCTCTAAAGATTTGGCTAAAAGAATATGCCGAAATAGACCCCACTAATATGTCATTAGAGGAAATGGTCGAAAAATCTCTTGAATTAAATAGATTTCAAAAAATAGCTTCCCCTATTTTAGGTAAATCTATGCTCTATGACGGACGTTCAGGAGAGGCTTTTGACCAGCCGATTACAGTAGGATACGTGTACATGCTAAAACTAATCCATTTAGTTGAAGATAAAATACATGCCCGTGCAACAGGCCCTTATTCATTAATCACACAGCAACCTCTAGGAGGAAAGGCTCAACTGGGAGGACAACGTTTCGGAGAAATGGAAGTATGGGCATTAGAAGCATATAGTGCAGCTCATAATTTACGTGAAATGTTAACAATTAAATCAGATGATGAAATTGGTAGAGTAAAAACCTACGAAGCGATCGTTAAAGGCGAGGATGTAGCTCAACCGGGAATCCCACAATCTTTCCATGTTTTAATGAAAGAACTTCAAAGTTTAGGACTTTCAGTAGAGTTAGAAAGCGATCAAAATGACCAAATGATTGATGAATCGTCTGAGATAATTACAGACCCGTTAGCTATGCTAGAAAGCGCAATGATGAATAATGACGATTCAGATGACGATTCAGATGAAAATTCTATGGATTTATCTGAACCTACGTCTATAGAAACAGCCGAAACGCTTACCTCTGAAACAACTGATGATGACACAAATATTTAAAGTTCAAATTCTCGGGAGAATTTAATGGCACAAACAGGAAATGATTTTGACGCAATCTCGATTTCTTTAGCATCTCCAAATGATGTACAAAAATGGTCATGGGGTGAGGTTACAAAACCTGAAACTATTAATTACAGAACATTACGTCCTGAAAAAGATGGGCTATTTTGTGAACGAATTTTTGGTCCTACCAAAGATTGGGATTGTGGATGTGGTAAATACAAAAAAATCCGCTTTAGAGGAATTATATGTGACAGATGTGGCGTTGAAGTAGCTAGAGCAAAAGTTCGTCGAGAACGCATGGGGCATATTAATTTAGCAGCTCCTGTTGCACATATATGGTTCTCTAAAGGTACTCCAAGTAGGCTAGGATTACTTTTAGATTTATCACCTAGAAATCTTGATAGAGTTCTATATTTTGCCCAGTATTTAGTTACTGATGTGGACTATGAATTACGAGACCAATTGATAGAGCAGCTTAAATCTGACCTAGAAACACAAATTCTTGCTAGAGACTCAAAAATCAGTGAACAAACTGAACAAATTAAAGAAACATTTAAAGAAAAATTAGAAGATTTAGAAAAACAAAAATCAGAAAACGATGATCCTTCTTTACAAATTGAGATTGAACAACAGATAGAAAGTGTTGAAATAGAGATAAATAAAAAGTCTAATATCGCTTCAGAAGAAATTGCTTCAGAGGATGATTCTCAAATTGATGATATACGACATAAAATTTCAGAACTAGAAGAACTTCACATAACTCAACTGCTAACAGAAACTCAATATAGAGACCATAGAGACAATTATGTTGGTACATTCCAAGCTGGAATGGGAGCAGAAGCAGTTTTATATGTTTTAGAAAACCACATCGATCTTGATGATCTAAAAATATTACTTCAAGAAGAAATGGAAACAACATCTGGTCAAAAAAGGAAAAAAGCTATCAAAAGACTTAAGGTTGTGGAATCTTTCAGAAATAGTGAGAACAAACCGGAATGGATGATTAGAAAAAATCTTCCGGTCCTACCCCCTGATTTACGACCCATGGTCCAGCTAGATGGTGGCAGGTTTGCAACAAGTGACCTAAACGACCTTTATAGAAGAGTAATAAACAGAAATAATCGATTAAAAAGATTAATAGAATTACAGGCTCCTGAAATAATTATCAGAAATGAAAAAAGGATGTTACAAGAGTCTGTTGATGCATTGATTGATAATGGGAGAAGAGGTAGAGCAGTAGCTGGAAGTCACAATCATAAACTTAAATCACTTTCAGACCTATTGCGAGGTAAGCAAGGTAGATTCAGGCAGAATCTTTTAGGAAAAAGAGTCGATTACAGTGGAAGATCTGTAATTATTGCTGGACCTGAACTAACTCTAAATCAATGCGGACTTCCTAGGAAAATGGCATTAGAATTGTTCAAACCATTTGTTATGCACCGACTTGTTGTAAAAGGTTACGCTCACAACATTAGAAGCGCAAAAAGACTAGCTGAACGTAACTGGTCTGTAGTTTGGGATATTCTTTCAGACGTTATTAAAGATCGACCAGTATTGTTAAACAGAGCTCCTACTCTTCACAGATTAGGGATTCAGGCGTTTAACCCTGTTTTAATTGAAGGAAGCGCCATAAGAGTTCACCCACTAGTTTGTACAGCATTCAATGCAGACTTTGACGGTGACCAAATGGCTGTTCATGTCCCATTATCAAAACTAGCCGTATTAGAAGCAAAAAAGTTAATGTTAAGTACAAATAATATGTTAGCCCCTAGCTCTGGCGAACCTATTGTCACACCATCTCTCGATATGGTTTTAGGATGTTATTACCTAACCTCAATGGACGAGGGATTTGATGAAGAAAAACATGAAATAAAAACTTTTAGTGACTTTGATGATGCGATTCTTGCTAACGAATTAGGAATTACTGATCTTAGAATTCCAGTTTTAGTTCGTGGCAAAGATGGCGAAATAATAAAAACAAGTGTAGGAAGAATAATATTTAATGAAATCTTCCCATTGGAATTCATTAATGAGTATGGATATATCAACACAGAAGTTGAGAGGCACGCGTTAAGAGATATTGTTGGAAAATGTTTTAGGATGCTTGGTAACGAAGGTACTGTTAATATTCTTGATCAAATTAAATCTTTAGGATTTAAATACTCTTCTAAATCTGGCGTATCTATTGCAATTAACGATGTCAAAGTTTCTCCTGAGAAACAAGATCTAGTACAAAAAGCAGAGGCTCTAGTTTCTCAATTAGAAGAACAATATTTAGGTGGCTTAATTACTGAAGAAGAAAGATATCAAGCAACTGTTAGAATTTGGACTGAAGCTAATGATGAGCTAACATCTGTCATTGCTAAAGATCTGCCTAGTTATGGGGGTATTTACATGATGGCTCAATCTGGAGCTAAAGGTAATATCGCTCAAATTAAACAAATGGCAGGCATGAGAGGTCTTATGTCTAATCCAAGAGGGAGAATTATTGATCGTCCCATTAAATCTAATTTTAGAGAAGGGTTAACTGTATTAGAGTATTTCATCTCGACTCATGGAGCTAGGAAAGGACTAGCAGATACAGCTCTCCGTACAGCAGATAGCGGATATCTCACAAGAAGATTAATAGATGTTTCTCAAGAAGTAATTGTTACCGAAGAAGAATGTTCTGGTAATGAGGGGATGTTGATTGGAGAATATAGTGACGATGCAATTAAAGATTTATTTCTAGATCGCGTCAAATACAGATATTTGGCTCAACCATTCGCAGATCCAAAAACTGGGGAAATTTTAATAGACACAGAAACACCTATTCTTGACCCACAACGAGATATTTTAGTAGAACACGGCATTAAAGAATTAAACGTAAGATCTCCATTATCTTGCAAAACAGTTAGAGGTCTATGTAAAAAATGTTACGGATTATCCCTAACTAATTTAAAACCTACTATGATTGGTGATGCTGTAGGTATCATTGCTGCTCAGAGTATTGGAGAACCGGGGACTCAATTAACTATGCGTACTTTCCACACTGGTGGAGTAGCCGGATCTGACATTACAAGTGGATTACCTAGAGTCGAAGAATTATTTGAAGCTAGGGCTCCTAAAGGTGCTGCTGTATTATCAGAAATTTCAGGGAGTGCTGATCTGATTGAAACATCTGAAGGAAGGACTGTACGAATTACTAATTCAGAAGAGCTAACTGATGAATACACAATTTCTGGCTATAAAAAACTAGTCAAAAAAGGTGATATAGTAATCATTGGAACCCCTATTGCTAGATCAAATGAGGATGAAGAGATTCTAATTTATGCTAGAAACTCTGGAGCAGTGGGAATTGAAGGTGAAAATATCACCATCACATGGCAAGATGAAGAACAAAGAGAATACGCAATTCCTGCTTCATCACATTTGCTAATTTCTACAGGTGATCAAATTGAACCTGGCCAAGCTATTACATTAGGACCTAAAAACCCTCAACAAATCCTTGAAATTCAGGGTAGAGAGGCTGTTCAATCATACCTAATTGAAGAAGTACAAAAAGTTTATAGATCCCAAGGAGTTCCAATTCACGACAAACATATCGAAACAATTATTCGTCAAATGTTAAAAAGAGTTCAAATACACGAACCTGGAGATACCGGATTACTCCCGGGTGATACCATGGATAAGCTTAAATTTGATGATAGGAACTCTGAAACTATTTCAGAAGGAGGAGATCCAGCTACTGCTATACCTATATTATTAGGTATTACTAGAGCATCATTACATATGGACAGCTTCTTAGCTGCTGCATCATTCCAAGAAACTACTAGAGTTCTCACTGAATCAGCAGTATCAGGTAAGAAAGATTATTTATCTGGACTTAAAGAAAATGTGATCATTGGTCGCCTAATCCCAGCAAGATATGACAATACAGAAGAAGGTAAAGAAAAGTTAGGATTAGATGAGTTAGAAAGTATATTTGAATTAGAAGAAATGCCCGAAAGTCCTCCTCCTCCACAAATTGAAGATGAAAACGGACTATTGGCTTTAGTTAGTGATTTAATCGATGACGAAATAGAGGAATAAATATTCCTCAGTTGAGGCGATTTAGAAATAAAAAATTATTCTAAGTCGCCTTGAGCCTTAAATGTTTCTGCTTTTTTTGCATAACTTTTCGAGATAGATAAAATCATTTGTAAATGTTTATCTTTCACATTACCTTTAATTCTAGCCGGCATTCCCATTACTATGGATTTGTCAGGAAATTCCATTCTTTCTAACACCATTGATCCTGAACCAATCACTGAATCAGATCCTAAAACTACACCATCATTAACAATTGCACCATTTCCAATTAAACATCTGTCACCAATATTTTTACCGTGACACATTACTCTATGACCAATAGTCACATAATCACCTATAAAAACCTCACTATCTCCATGAAGTACTGAATTATCTTGAATATTGGTAAATTTACCAATATTAATTTTATGCGTATCACCACGAATTACTGTTCCGGGCCAAATACTTGCACCTTCACCAATTTCTACATCTCCAATAACATAAGCTGCTTCACTTACAAATGCTGTGGGATGAATTTTTGGTGATTTTTCACCAAGTCTCCTTATCAATTTTTTCTCCTTTATGTATTAATTAATCGTCACAAGAATTTGTCCGGTAGTAACTTTATCACCGGATGAAATTTCAACTGAAGAGACTGTTCCTGACCATGTTGCTTTTAAACTTTGCTGCATTTTCATCGCTTCTAGAACACATATTTCATCTCCAATTACGATTTCGTCTCCCACATCAACAGATACAGAAATAATCATTCCTGGCAATGGGGAAGGAAAAATTTTATTTAAATCTAAGTTATTATTTGAAGTAATATTTCCTTCAGAAGAAGTATTAAAAAACGTGTTTTTCACTAAATTTTTGATACGTGATAAAACTGGTGTATTTACAGAAAAATCATTGATATCTTTAATTAAAACTTTAAACAATGTTCCTTCTACAGATACATTCACAAAATCTTGATTACTGTCTAAAATATCAACGTCATACCATTTTGATTCAATATAAACTTTATATGTCTTCATATCTTTACCCTGCCAAAGATATAAACACGCCAGCGATGACTGCAGAACCAATCACTCCAGCTACGTTTGGACCCATTGCATGACTCAATAAATAAGTATCAGGATTTGATTTTTGACCCATTTGATGAGAGATTCTTGCAGCCATAGGTACTGCAGATACTCCTGCAGAACCTATTAAAGGATTAATTTTATTTGTAAGAAAAAAGTTCATAATTTTAGCAAAAAGTAATCCGCCTATAGTTCCAAAACTAAATGCAATTAAGCCTAGTCCTAAAATCAATATAGTCTCCCATTGAAACATTCTTACAGCTGTCAATTGGGTCCCAACTGTAATCATAAGGAATACAGTTGTAATATTTAGAATTTCATTGGATGCAGCATTTGTTAGCCTAGGAACCACATTACTTTCTTTAAACACATTTCCAATCATAAACATAGAAATTAAAGGAGCAGATTTCGGAACTATTAAGATGATTAAAGTCATTGCGAGCATTGGAAAAATAATCTTCTCTAACTTAGATACTTCACGTAAATCTTTCATCACAATCATTCTTTCAGCTTTAGTAGTCATTAGTTTCATTAATGGTGGTTGAATAAATGCGACTGCTGCCATATATGAATATGCTATTACTGCAGTTATTCCCAACAAATCAGGAGCAAGTCTAGACGTCAAAAAGATTGTAGTGGGTCCATCAGCACCTCCAATAATTGCTATAGATGCTGCTTCTTTAATTCCAAAATTAAATCCAAAGTCTCCTAAAAAGATTGCTCCCCAAAAAGCAATAAATATACCAATTTGAGAAGCGGCTCCTAATAATAATGTTTTTGGATTAGCAATAATAGGTCCAAAATCTGTAAGAGCGCCTATACCTAAAAAAATTATGGGAGGTAAAATATTCCAATAAGATAGACCGTAATGAAACAATACACCAAAAATTCCCGCTTCCTGAAAACCTGAAGCATCATTTGGAATCACCATCAATCCCGTTAAGGGAAGATTTGCTATCAATATTCCTAAGCCCATCGGAAGCAGTTCATATGGCTCCCAATCTTTTGATACTGCTAAGTATATAAATATTGCTCCAATGATTATCATGACCAAATGACGATAATCTAATTGACTAAAACCAGTAGTACTAAAAAAATGTGATAATTCATTCATATTTAAAAAATCTAGTTATTTTCCTCTGATAAATAAGCTGCAGATGCTATAGTGGCAGCAAATGCTTTTTTCTTATTCTCCTCAGGATCGCCAGCAGAAAGAAATTTAGCAATTACTTTGTTTGCAATCCTAATTAATTCAATAAAAATTATTAATAAAAATAACAAACAAAATGTGATTAATAAACCTATTAATGTAATATTTATTTCTTGATTAAAATTTTCGATACTGCACCATTTATAATTGATAGAAACATGAGGATTTTACACCATTTAGGAGTAGCGTGAATGAATAACAATCAAACACCAAATTTTATGTACTTTGCTCTTAAGTCATTTTTATTAGATAAAAATATATACAAAAATTTTATCCAAAAAGAAGAATTATCCATATATTCTTTAATAATTGTATCGATCTCAGCTTTAAGTGCTTCAATTGGAATTCAATATAGATCTAGAGCAATAGATTTATCTGAGATAGGAATAGATAGGTACTTAATAATGATGATGACTGCAAGTTCTATTTTTGTAGGGTGGATGTTATGGGCTTATGTATCAAAAGTATTATGTTCATACTGGGGAGAAGGAAACGATGATTTCAGAAAGTCAATTAGAACAATAGGCATCGCATATAGTCCTGGAATTTTAATGATATTTACAGGCATACCTCTTGTAGGGCCTTTATTTATGTTAGTAGCTTCAATTTGGATTTTAATTTCTGTTACTGTAGCAATTTCCGTTGTAAATAAAATTGGAATAATTAAAAGCCTAGTACCTGGGATTTTAGGTTGGATGATGTCATGGATCTTAGTACCATGGTTTATTTTAGGACAATATATTTTCTAAACAAAAGTAGATTCTATACTTTTCCATCTTTTAGATAATAATTTTTTAGTGTTCTCAAAAATAGTTTCTTCTACCTCTTGAGTAGATAAATCTTTCAATTCAGAAATTTTCAACAATATTGACCTCAAGTGTCTAGGTTCAGTCCAATTTTCTCGGTTTTTCTTAAAAGGCTGAGGAGCAGAATCTGTCTCAATAACAATATGATCCAATGAAATATTTTTTACAACATCCTGTAATTCATCAATTCTAAATAATGGCCGAGCTATCGATATATAAAATCCAGAGTCTATAGCTGCTTGTGCATCATAAAGACTTCCTTGAAAATAATGCATGACTCCACCTACTTCATAGGCTTTTTCTTCTTTTAAAACTCTAAAACAATCTCGGTGGGCTTCTCTACTATGAAATATAATCGGGAGTTTAAAGTCTCTTGCTATAGAAATTTGTTTTCTAAAGGCATTAAATTGCCATGCTCTGTCAGGCATATCGGGTAAATAATCTAATCCAATTTCACTCATAACAATCACTTTTTCATGATTTCTAATTAAATCTCTCAATTCATTGTCATGTTTTTCACTAAATGGCTCAATTAAATCCATAGGATGAATACCAACACCAGTAAAAAATTGTGGGAAAATTTTTGAATATTCAATATTCTTTTTAGAAGAGTCTAGAGTTGTTCCTGCCGAAATTACAATCTTTACATCTTCATTGGTGGCACGACATAATATCTCTTCAATTTCTTTCTGTGAATATGGATCTAAATGTACATGAGTGTCGATTAACATAAATCAAATTACCACAAAGTGATTATACTATTGGTATGAAATCAAAATATATAGTAACAATTATATTTTTAATTGCCATAAGTTTATCTAGTTGTTCAAATGATTACTCCATCAGAAATGCTGATAGAGTTCAACCCATTACAATCAAACAACAGGTTCATGAAAACTTTCAATTAGGTGGAACTTTAAGATTATCTTCTAATATTTTTTTTAATTCATTGGATCCACACAATAATTCTAATATTTCAGACTCTTCATGGGGTCCAGGTTTAATATATGACAGAATACTTCAATATAAACATGGAGAAAACACATTACTCCCATCATTAGAATCTGAATGTCTAATATGCTCCAAATGGTCTTTAGATGATGAACATAATTTCTCTTTCACTATTCCTGACAACTTAACCTGGAACACTAATCCTCCTATTCCATTAACTACTTCAGATATCGAATTCAGCATAAATAGAATAAAGAATAATCAAAATTACGATTTTCTACACATGATTGAATCAATAGATACAAAAACCCCACATGAAATTTCATTTCAATTGAGGTACCCTGATTCTGATTTCATTTTGGCGTTGACAGATGTAAGAAACAAAATTATTTCAAAAGATTTGACCAAAAATTCTGATGAATTCACAATTAATAATTCTATTGGATCTAATTCTTGGGCTATTGAAAAATTTTTACCCAATACAAAAACTATTTTATTAAATTTACGTAAAGATGACGATCAACCGTTAGCAGATTCAATTGAAATTAATGTTTTACCAGACTACCAAACTAGATTGAGTGCTTATATGGTTGGACTAATTGATGTATATGAGATCGAAGATTTTGAACATACCCTTCAAAATCCTCCTTTATATGAGAATAAATTAAATGTACTTGAGCCCAGTACAGGTATTTCATTAGCATTTAACACTTCAAAATTTCCTTATAATGACAGAAATTTTCGCAATGCTATCGTTAATTCTATCAATCTAAATGAAATTCAAAGACACGATCAATATTTTGCATTAGGCATGCCTTTAGTAAATCAAAAATGGGCAATTAATCAAAATGAATGGGAATCTCAATTCAATAATCCCCAGCAATTTTCAGAAAATATCAGACTATCTAAAGTTGAAATCCCTATGAACATCAAAATTTTAACGACTGAAAATACTAAAACTTATTCTACGATTACGGATCAACTTGCCAAACAGCTTTCTGCAAAAGGGTTCTCAGTAGAAACTATTATATTAAATAATAGAGATTATGCTACAAAAACTTGGGATCAAAAAGATTTTCATATATCTGTAGGACCTCAATTTCCACAGCTGTCCCCCAACTCGTTTCTTTTTTCAATATTGCACAGTCAAGGTAAGTTAAATTCTACAAATACATACAACGTTAAATTAGATAAATTAATTGAACAGCAATCTCAAACTTATGATTCAGAATCTAGGTTGAAAATTATTCGAGAAATTAATTCCATTTTATCTGATGAAATGTATAGATTCATGATTCAGCCAGAGATATCTTCGTGGACATGGAATGATTCATTAAATAATGTATCACCAAATTTTTACTCACAAGAATACAAACACTGGGATCAAATTTGGATACAAAGATAAATTAATGTAAATTCTCTAATGCTGAAACAGATAACAAAGCACACTTAATTCTAATTGGAAAAGATCTAACATCATACAAAACAAAAATCTCACTTTTACAATCAAAACTTTTAAGATGATTAGTCTGCATGTCTAATCTAAAAGTTTCAGTAAATTTACCAACACTTTCAATAGACATTCCTTTAATATGTTCTGAAATAATTGAACCTGATGCTAAATTTATTGCACATCCATCACCCTCAAAAGCAACTTCTTCTATAATAGTTTGATCATTTAATTTTAAATTAAAATGGATTTCATCTCCACAAAAAGGATTAACTGCACTACCAGAAAAATCGATTTTAGAAATCGGTAAATAATTTCTAGGATTTCTACAATGATCTAAAATTATTGAATTCTTATATAAATTATCTAATTTAATTTGATCCATCGGTAAAATACCTGATAGTAGATTTAATTCCATCAATTAATAAATCAACTTCATTCAACGTATTGTAAACATAGAAGCTTGCTCTAGCTGTAGCAGAAACACCTAAACTTCTAATTAGCGGCATTGCACAATGATGCCCTGTTCTAACAGCAATACCCATTCCATCTAAAATCGTGCCTAAATCATGGGGGTGTATACCTGGAATGTGAAATGAAAAAACAGCACCCTTTAGTTCTGAAGATTTAGGCCCGAATAATGTAACTCCTTCAGATTCTAATTCTTTAAACTTTTCCAATCCATAGGATGTAATAGTCTTTTCATAATTATGAATATTGTCCATTCCAATATTTTGCAAATAATCTACTGCGGTTCCTAATGCAATAGAATCCGCAATATTGGGAGTTCCAGCCTCAAATCTCATAGGAATATCAGCCCAAGAAGCTTTTTCATAAGAAACTTCCAGAACCATTTCTCCACCTGTAAAAACAGGGTCCATTTTTTCTAAAACTTCCATTTTGCCGTACAAAACACCTATTCCAGTAGGGCCCATCATTTTGTGTCCTGAAAACACAAAAAAATCACAATCAATTTCTTGTACGTCCACAAGCATATGTGGAATACTTTGTGCACCATCCAATACAAATAAGGCACCTACTTGATGAGCTTTTTCACACAATTCTTTAACCGGATTAATTGTCCCTAAAGCATTAGAAACATGGACTATAGAAACTAGTTTAGTATTTGAAGTCATTAATTCATCAATATTAGACAAATCTAATGTACCATCATCATTAAGAGATAAATATTTAATTTTTGCACCCTTAACTCTTGCTAATTCTTGCCAAGGAATTAAATTACTATGATGTTCCATAGGAGATAATAAAATTTCATCACCTTCACTAATATTTTTATATCCCCAAGAATAGCTAATAATGTTCAAACTCTCTGAAGCATTTCTAGTCCAAATAATAGATTGAGATGTTTCAGAATTGATAAATGAAGAAATCTTTTCTCTAGCTTCCTCAAATTGATCAGTAGCTTCCATACTAAGAGTATGAACGCCCCTATGAACGTTTGAATTATGATTCTCATAAAAATCTACTAAAGCATTAATTACTGAACGAGGTTTATGAGTTGTAGCAGCATTATCTAAATAAACTAATTGATGTCCATTTACCTTTCTAGATAAAATTGGGAAATCATTTCGAATCTCATTTATATCAATCATCATTACACCTATTATTCAGTAGATACTGACTGATCTTTCTCTGTTAAAGCTGTATGAAAAGTATGCCATGCTAAAGTCGCACATTTTATTCTAGCCGGAAATTGTGAAACCCCACTCAAAATTTCTAGATCTCCTAGTATTTCACTTGAAAACTCTTCACCTGGTTTTCTAGTAATCATCTGTCGGAATGACTCAAAAATTTGAATAGCATCTGAAATACTTTTTCCTTTAATTCCATCTGTAAGCATTGAAGCAGATGATTTAGAAATAGCACAACCATCTCCATTAAAAGTAATATCAACTATCTTGTCTTCAACCAATTTTAAATATACGTTAATTTCATCTCCACACAATGGATTAAAGCCATTTGCAAAAGAGGTAGGATTTTCAAGTTCACCATAGTTTCTTGGACTCCTGTTATGGTCCATTACTATTTCTTGATAAAGCTCTTGAAAATCATTCATTTTAAAACTCAAACTTATAATTTGGTAATGCTTGTAAAAATTTTTGTTCTATAAAATTTCTAAGTTCAAATTCTTCAACACTAGAAATAATCTCATCAGCAAATCCAAAAATTAACAATTTGCTAGCAGTCTCTAAATCTATACCTCTACTTCTCATATAAAACACAGAATCTTCATCTATATTTCCTGCTGTAGCTCCATGAGCACATTGGACGTCATCAGCATATATAAATAACGCAGGCTTACTATCTACTTCAGCTTGATCTGAAAGTATTAAATTTTTATCAGATTGAACAGAAAATGTTTTCTGAGCTTCTTTTCTAACAAGAACTGTTCCACCAAATACAGCTTTAGATTTTCCAGACAATATTCCTTTATAAAACAAGTTACTAGAGCTATTAGGTTGCGCATGATCTATATTAATAAAGTTATCCATGTGTTGTTCATCGGAGGTAACATACAATCCTTTCAAATCACAGTGTGATCTTTCTCCATCAACTAAAACATTCAAATCATATCTACCAATGTTGGCACCTCTGAAAAATGATGATGATGAAAATTCACTATCATCACACAATCTAACTCGTCCATATCCAACGTTATATGTGTTATTACTTTCAGACATTAATCTGTAATGAATCATTTTCGCAGAAGCTTTAAGTTCTATTTCTGTAACTGAGTTAGTAAAAGTTGTTTGATTACTTCCACCGACATAACTTTCTATAATCACTGAAGAGGATTTTTCTTGGGCAGTGATATGCAATCTTGGATTATTAAATTCCAAAGTAGTACCTGAGCTATAAAAAATAATATTCAATACTGAATTTGTATCAAATGATTCTTCTATAGATAAAATTAATCCATCAGATACAAAAGCAGAATTCAAAGCAGCAAAACCATCATCAGAAAAATCAATCAAATCACCTACACCATTTTTAGATAAATCTAAAGAAGATATTGAAATTCCAGAATCTGGAAAATTAGAAAGGTTTTTATCAATAAACCCGTCTATAAAAATTATGTTGTACCAATCATCTGACCAAGGAGCTTGTTTTTTTATTTCATCAATGTTGACAGTTTTGGGTTTTGAAAGTAGAAAAACATTATTCACAATTGGGGAAACATTAGTATATTTCCATTTTTCATTACCTTTTCTTGCAACTGGAAAACCTATCTCACGTAAAGTATTAAACGCCTCTAATTTTAAAGATTGCAACCATTCTTGCTCTGGTTCATCTTGAGATTCAAACTGTTGGTCTAAAGAAGATAAATATTCCTTAAGCATTGCTTAATTACCTGACGCAATAGATTCTTTAATCCATTCGTACCCTTTTTCTTCTAATTCCAAAGCAAGATTACCATCACCTGACTTAACAATATTCCCATCAACCAGAACATGAACGAAGTCAGGTTTGATGTAATCTAAAATTCTCTGATAATGAGTTACTATAAGTACAGCATTATTCTCTGACCTGAAATCATTAACACCATTAGATACTATTCTTAACGCATCAATATCTAAGCCAGAATCAGTTTCATCTAGCAATGCAAAAGTAGGGTTAAGGAGAGATAATTGCATGATTTCATTTCTTTTCTTCTCTCCGCCCGAGAATCCTTCATTTACAGATCTTTTCACTAAATCAGGGTTCATTTCAACTTTATTTCGATGAACTTCTAATAACTGATCAAATTCTTTTACTCCAAGTTCTTTCTCACCATTCTCTTTTCTAATAGCATCTACTGAAGCTTTTAAAAATTGCCATGTTCTAACTCCAGGCAATTCAACTGGATATTGAAATGCTAAAAATATTCCTTTTCTAGCTCTAATTTCAGGAAGTTCTTCATTAATATTTTCACCTAAATATTCAATAGAACCACTGTTTATAGAATATCCAGGTCTTCCAGAAAGAACATTTGCCAATGTACTTTTCCCAGACCCATTAGGTCCCATGATTGCGTGAACTTCTCCTAAATTAACGGATAGATTAATACCCTTTAAAATTTCTTTATCATCAATTGATACATGCAGATCATTAACACTCAAAAGTGTTTTATTTTGATTATTCATAACTTATCCAACTGTTCCTTCTAAACTCACTCTTAGTAATTGGGATGCTTCCATTGCAAACTCAAATGGTAATTCTTTAAAAATACCTCTGCAAAATCCATTAATTATCATATAATTGGCTTCTTCTAAATCTATTCCTCTCTGTTGTAGGTAAAATAACTGGTCATCATTTACTTTTGATGTTGTAGCTTCATGACCCATTTCAGCTGAAGGATTCCTAACTTCAATATATGGAACAGTGTGTGCTCCGCATTCATCTCCTATTAGTAGTGAATCACATTGAGTAAAGTTTTTAGCATTATGCGCATTAGGCAAGATTGATACTTGACCTCTGTAAGTATTTTGAGCTTTACCTGCAGAAATCCCTTTTGCAATAATTGTACTCTTTGTATTTTTCCCAACATGAATCATTTTTGTTCCTGTATCAGCCTGTTGAAAATTATTCACAAGAGCTACAGAATAAAATTCACCCGTAGAATTATCTCCCTGTAAAATTACGCTTGGGTATTTCCATGTAATAGCAGATCCAGTTTCTACTTGAGTCCAAGAAATTTTAGAATTTTCTCCTCTAGCTGCCCCACGTTTTGTAACAAAATTGTACACTCCTCCATTTCCTTCTTTATCACCAGGATACCAATTCTGAAGAGTAGAATATTTGATTTCTGCATCTTTAAGAGCTACTAATTCCACAACAGCTGCATGCAACTGATGGGTTTTACGCATTGGAGCAGTACATCCTTCTAGGTAACTTACATAACTGCCTTCATCAGCAATTATCAATGTTCTCTCAAACTGCCCAGAATCAACTTCATTAATTCTGAAATATGTCATTAACTCAATTGGGCACCTAACTCCGGGAGGTACATAAACAAATGAACCATCGCTAAATACAGCAGAATTTAGCGTTGCATAAAAATTATCACTATAAGGAACTACGGAACCCAAATATTTCTGAATTAACTCAGGATATTTTTGAACCGCCTCACTAATTGGGCAGAAAATCACCCCGGCCTCTTTCAACATATCTTGGTAAGTAGTTGCTACAGACACACTGTCTAAAACAGCATCAACAGCAACTCCAGACAATTTTTTTTGCTCCTCTAACGGGATACCTAATTTATCAAAAGCTTCTATTAATTCAGGATCAACGTCATCTAAACTCTTAGGAGCTTCATCTTGTGATTTAGGGGCTGCATAATAGACTATATCCTGAAAATCAATCTCAGGAAAATCTACATTTGCCCATTTTGGAGATGAAGAAAGTCCTTGTTTTTCCCATAGGTCAAACGCCTTTAGACGCCAATCTAACATCCATTGAGGTTCATTTTTTTTTGTAGAGATAAATTTCACAATATCTTTACTTAAACCCTTGGGAGCTAGATCTGATTCTATATCAAATTCAAATCCCCATTTATACTGTTGATCTTCTACTCCTGTTTCACGAGAAATCACTTTCTGTTTTTGCATTTAATTTATCCTGCTATATTTATCGTAATATAATTATCAACTGATCGATTTAAAGAATCAACTCTGACCCAATACCTGTACTACAACCTCTCTATAATCAACTTGAGCAGCTTTACCCCCATCTAATTCAACCATGAATATTCTTTGCCATTGCCCTAATGGCATTTTTCCATCAATTATAGGAACTGTTTCACTAGATCCTAAATATAAATGCTGACAATGGGAGTGACCATTGGGAAGCTCATCATCATGCATGTGAACTGTTCTTGTTTCAAAATCATTATGCCTATATTTTGCTGAAGAAGGTGCTATATTTTCTATGACTACTTTAAAATCCTCCAATAAAAGAGGTTCATTTTCTTGAATGACTATTGCAGAAGTAGTGTGCTTAGAAAATACAACCACTATTCCATTTGTAACATTAGAATTCTTAATCACATCCTCAACTTTCTCAGTAATATCTATAAATTCAAGATAATAAGAAGAAGAAATTTTTAATGTTTCAGAATTCACATGCAACACAGGTTCAGTCACTTCCATATAGTTAAATTCTCCCAA
>CAJWPE010000015.1 GCA_913045625.1 uncultured Chloroflexota bacterium
TGCTGAGGAGCAAGATGAAATTGTTGCTGAGGAGCAAGATGAAATTGTTGCTGAGAGTGAGGGTGAAGATGAGGGTGAAGATGAGGGTGAAGATACTACTTCTGAAAATGTAGATAATTAGAATCGAAGGAGCTAGATATGGCAAGTAGATTTGAAAAATTTTCTGAAAGAGCTAGAAGAGTATTGTCTTTAGCTCAAGAAGAAGCTCAAAGATTTAATCATAACTATATTGGTACAGAGCATATTTTGTTGGGATTAGCTAGAGAATCTGATGGAACTGCAGCTAAAGTATTAAATGGCTTATCTGTAGAATTATCGAAAGTTAGATCAGCAGTAGAGTTTGTGATAGGCAAGGGTGATAGTGTTTCTGCTGGTGACATTGGATTGACTCCTAGAGCTAAAAAAGTAATTGAATTAGCTGTTGATGAGGCTCGTAGATTAAATCATCAATATATTGGAACAGAGCACCTTTTAATTGGTTTGATGAGAGAAGGTGAAGGGGTTGCCTCAGGTGTATTAGAAAGTTTAGATGTTTCTTTAGAGAAGATACGTGAAGAAACAGAAATTGTTTTAAATCAATCAAAACCATCTCAATCCCCTAGAGGACAATCGAAGCAATCTAATAAAACTCCCACTTTAGATCAGTTGGGCATAGACCTCACTGAGAAAGCTAAGAATGAAAAATTAGATCCTACTGTAGGTAGGCAACAAGAGATAGAAAGAGTAACTCAGATTTTGAGTAGGCGCACAAAAAACAACCCTGTTTTGATTGGTGAACCAGGTGTTGGAAAAACTGCCATAGTAGAAGGTCTTGCTCAACGAATAGCTGCTAATGATGTCCCTGAAACACTTCAAGGTAAAAGATTAGTCACTTTGGATATGGGATCTTTAGTTGCTGGTACAAAGTATCGAGGAGAATTTGAAGAAAGGCTCAAAAAAGTAATAGAAGAAATTAAAAATGCTGGAAATTGTGTTCTTTTTATTGATGAAATTCATACTATGGTTGGTGCTGGTGCCGCAGAAGGGGCCGTAGATGCTGCCAATATCCTAAAACCATCTTTAGCTAGAGGCGAGATGCAGACTATAGGAGCTACTACCTTAGACGATTACAGGAAATACGTTGAACGAGACCCAGCGTTAGAAAGAAGATTCCAACCTGTTAGAGTTGAAGAGCCGTCTGTAGACGAAACAGTAGAAATTTTGAGAGGAATTAGGAAAAAATATGAAGATCACCACAGGCTAGAGATATCTGATGATGCTTTACAGTCTGCAGCTACTTTGGCATCAAGATTTATTGCAGATAGGTTTTTGCCGGATAAAGCTATTGATTTGATTGATGAAGCCTCCTCTAGGGTAAGGATAAGTAATAGTTCTACTCCTATTTCTGTTAAAGAAGCTTCAACTATGTTGGATAGCGTCAAGAAAGAAAAAGACGAAGCTATTTCTGGAAGACAGTATGAATACGCTGCTGAACTTCGTGATAGAGAGTTATCACTAGAAGAAAGATTGAACGCATTAAAAGAAGAATGGGATCAAGAAAGAGATCAAGAAAACTTGATTGTGGGTGAAGAAAACATTGAAGAAGTTGTGAGTATGTGGACAGGAATTCCAGTAACTCGCTTAGCTGCTTCAGAAACCCAGCGTTTGATAAATATGGAAGAAGTTCTCAAAGAAGATGTTATAGGCCAAGAAGAAGCTATACATTTGATGTCAAAAGCTGTCAGAAGATCACGCTCAGGTCTTAAAAACCCGAAAAGACCTACTGGAGCGTTTATATTTTTGGGCCCAACAGGTGTCGGGAAAACTTATATTGTAAAGAAATTGGCTGAATTTTTGTTTGGGACTGAGGATGCGATGATTCGTTTGGACATGTCAGAATATATGGAAAGACATGCAGTATCACGATTAGTTGGAGCTCCGCCAGGTTACGTTGGTTATGATGAAGGTGGACAGCTTACTGAAGCTGTCAGAAGGAAGTCGTATAGCGTAATTTTATTGGATGAGATTGAAAAGGCTCATCATGAAGTATTTAATATTCTCTTACAGATTTTTGATGATGGGCATTTGACTGATTCAAGAGGAAGAAAAGTTGATTTTAGAAATACAATCATTGTTATGACAAGTAACATTGGTTCAGATTTGATTAGACAAGATAGATCTATTGGTTTCACATCAGAAACTCAAGGTGAAGTATCTGACCAAAACGCATATTTAAAGATGAAAGATAACGTTTTGAATGAAGTAAAACATTTTTTCAGACCCGAGTTTTTGAATAGAATTGATGGCACAGTTGTATTTCATCCTTTGAATCGTTCTCATATGGTAAATATAGTTGATATTTTAATGAGAGAAGTCACCTCTAATCTTTTGGAGAAAGGTATTTCTTTAGAAATTACTGAAGAAGCAAAGAAATGGTTGGCTCAAAAAGGATATGATCCTACTTTTGGTGCTAGGCCGCTTAGAAGGCTGATTCAAGATACTGTGGAAGATAAATTATCCGATGAGATTCTTGCTGGCAACATAGGGCCTGCTGATACTGCATTAATTGGTATGTCTGAAGATTCAGATGACATAGTGATTACTACTCAATCTCCTGCTTCATTGACATCATCTACTGCTTAATCAGACACATTGTTTGAAAGGGGACTAGTTTGAATACAGCCTATATTCACTCCATTGGTGGTGTAAGTGGAGATATGCTTCTATCCGCATTAATAGGTTGTGGATTAGATGTAAAAGAATTGGAAGCTATGCTTCACGAGAATGGGGTTTTTGGATTTGAATTAGAGGTGATGGATGACATCAGAAAGGAAGTAGCTGGTAAGTACTTGAATGTTACGCTTTCTGATGAAGGCGAGAAAACTAGGAGCATTGTTCAATTTTTAGAAATTGTAGCTAAATCAAATCTTTCCGATTCTGTTAAATTGAAATGCACTGAAATTTTTCAACTCATTGGTGTAGCAGAATCTAAAGTTCATAAGACATCATTTCAAGATGTGCATTTACATGAATTGGGTACTGTTGATACTTTGATAGATGTGATTGGGGTTGTCTGGGGATTTGAAAAACTGGGTTTGTCAAAGATTTATTGTTCTTCATTACCAAGCGGGTCAGGGGAATTTAAAAGCTCTCATGGGATTATGTCTATTCCTGGACCGGCAGTATCTGAGATAATAGATATGAAAAAAATTCCTGTATATCCTCCCAATGATATTGATCAACCTACAGGTGAATTATTAACCCCTACTGGTTTGGCCATAGTTGCATGTATAGCAGAATTTTCTAATCCTTTGATGAGTTTGGAGAAAATTTCATATGGTTTAGGAACTAGAGACTCGCAATATTTTCCAAATGTTTTGGGTATTTGGTTAGGGTCACTCAATGAGATCCCAAGTTTAGTCGTATTAGAAACAAATATTGATGATTCTTCTCCAGAAATTATAGGTTACGTAAAAGAAAAGTTGATGGATGCAGGAGCAAAAGACGTTTGGATCACTCCAATTCAAATGAAAAAAAATCGTCCTGGAGTGATAATTTCTGTTTTAGCTAATACACAATCCCAAAAAATATTAGAAGAAATTTTATTCTCAGAAACCACAACTCTTGGCATTAGATTTTATTCAGTTAATAGAATAGAGGCTGATAGGGAAATTTTGGACTTCCAATCTAATTTTGGAGAAGTTAGGGTTAAAATTAAAAAAAATGGATCAAAAATTGTAAGTGTTTCTCCAGAATTTGAAGATTGTAAGTTGATTGCTGAAAATCTTGATTTACCATTAATTTCTATAATGAAACAGGTGGAAAATGAAGCTAATAAGTTTTTTAATATTGCGGTAAAATTTTAAAAATAGTTAGAAATTGAGTTTTTTTGTTGACCAGCTACTACCTTAATAATAGAATTATGTCGTATAATTGGCGTTCCCACTTATTGTAACAAGAATAAATCGTGGTGCGCTGATGGTATGCGTCAGTTTTTGGAGGGTTGGGAGAGTGGTTAAATCCACCAGACTGTAAATCTGGCGCCCGGAAGGGCTACGTAGGTTCGAATCCTACACCCTCCACCAAAATATAAATAGGTTTTGAAAAAGAATTAATAATAATTCTGAAAATTAAATAAAAGTAATTGGCCCGCATAGCTCAGTGGCAGAGCGCGTTCTTGGTAAGAACGAGGTCAGCAGTTCAAATCTGCTTGTGGGCTCCAGATGGAGGAAAAAATTGGCAAAACAAGTGTTTCAGAGAAATAAACCACATTTAAATGTTGGGACAATAGGTCACGTAGACCATGGTAAGACTACATTAACTGCAGCTATTTCGTCTGTTTTGGCTAGTGAAGGTCTTGCTGAATATAGAGAATTTGGTTCTATAGACAATGCTCCAGAAGAAAGAGAACGTGGAGTAACGATTGCTATTACTCATATTGAGTATGAAACTGAGTCTAGGCATTATGCTCACGTTGATTGTCCTGGTCACGCAGACTACATTAAAAATATGATTACTGGTGCTGCTCAGATGGATGGTGCTATTTTAGTAGTAAGTGCACCCGATGGACCTATGCCACAGACTAGAGAACATATATTGCTTGCTAGGCAAGTTGAAGTTCCTAGATTGGTAGTTGCTTTGAACAAATGCGACGTGATGGATGATGAAGAATTATTAGAGCTTGTCGAATTGGAAATGCGAGAACTTTTGACAGAATATGGATTCCCTGGAGATGATATTCCTTTTGTAAGAGTAAGTGCACTTAGTGCATTAGAGGCTGAGGATAAAGGGAGAGACAGTGAATGGGGTAAAGGTGTATGGGAATTGATGGATGCTGTTGATGAGTATGTACCTCTTCCTGATAGACCTAAAGATCAACCTTTTTTGATGCCTGTAGAGGATGTGTTTGGCATTAAAGGTAGAGGTACGGTTGTTACTGGAAGAGTTGAAAGTGGTGTTGTTAATGTTGGTCAAGAGATCGAAGTGGTAGGAATTAAAGAATCTTATACAACTACAGTAACCGGAGTTGAGATGTTTCATAAAACTTTGGAAACTGGTGAACCAGGAGATGCAGTAGGTTTGTTGCTTAGAGGTGTAGATAGGGAAGATATTGAAAGGGGCCAAGTTTTATGTGCTCCAGGTAGTATTACCCCTCATACTTCGTATGAAGCTCAAGTTTATGTGTTGGGTAAAGATGAAGGAGGAAGACATACTCCTTTCTTCAATGGATACAAACCACAGTTTTTTATTAGAACTACGGATGTTACAGGAGAAATTCAACTACCTGACGGTGTTGAAATGGTAATGCCTGGTGATAATGTAGAGATGAAAATAAAACTGATCACTCCAGTAGCTTTGGATGAGCAACTTAGGTTTGCTGTTAGGGAAGGTGGTAGAACAGTTGGGTCGGGTGTAATCACTAAAGTGATTGAGTAATATCTAAGATAATATTAAGGAATTTAAATGGCTAAAGGTGATAATAGGATTTTAGTTACTTTTGCTTGTACTGATTGTAGAGATAGAACTTATAACTCTTCAAAAAGCAGGCGAAACGATCCTCAACGTTTAGAGTTGATGAAATTTTGTCCTAAATGTAGGCAACGAAAACTTTATCGAGAAGTTAGGTAAGAATATATGCAACAACGTTCTTCAGGGCCAAGGCCTAATATTTTTCGGTTTTTTAATGAAGTTATAGGTGAACTTCGTAGGGTTACATGGCCTACGATGCCCGAAACTTTTCGATTAACTTTAATGGTTTTAGCTGTTGCAGCTTTCATTGGTGTGATCTTAGGAGTGGCAGATATTTTCTTTGGTTGGATCTTCGAAGTAATTCTTTAGAAACGGAAAAATTATGGTACAAAATATTCCTAATGAAAAAAGATGGTACATAATACACTCATATTCTGGTCAAGAGGATAGAGTAAAAAAGAATTTGGAACAAAGAATCCATACTATGGATTTAGGGGATAAAATTTTTCAAGTGATAGTTCCCACTGAAGAAGAAATGGAATTTCAAGGTGGCCAGAAAAAATCAGTATTTAAGAAAGTATTCCCTGGATATATTCTTGTAGAAATGGAAATGGATGATGAAAGTTGGTATGTTGTGAGAAATACCCCCGGTGTAACAGGATTTGTTTCAGCTGAAGATGAAACTGATAATAGACCTAAACCTGTTCCACTGGAACAACATGAAGTAGATAATATTTTGAATTTGAACGATTCAGATCAACCTAGAGTTAAAGTTGGGTTGGTTCAAGGTCAAACTGTTCGTATTGCAGATGGCCCATTTTTGGATTTTATGGGAATTGTGGATGAAATTTACCCTGACAGATTAAAAGTTAAAGTTTTAGTCTCATTTTTTGGTAGAGAGACTCCTGTAGAATTAGATTTTATGCAGATAGAAAAAGCGTAGGTAGGTTAGAAAATTGTCAAAAAAAGTTATTGGATTAATAAAACTTCAAATTGAGGCTGGTAAAGCAAATCCAGCTCCACCTGTTGGTCCTGCATTAGGGCAACATGGTGTGAACATAATGGGGTTTGTTAAGGAATACAACGAAAGAACAGCATCAATGGCTGGTGCAATAGTACCGGTAGAAATTACAGTTTATGAAGATAGGTCATTTGATTTTATAATTAAAAGTCCACCTGCCTCAGATTTACTCAGAAAAGCTGCGAAAATTTCCAAGGGTAGTGGTAGTCCTTTAGCTGAAAAAGTGGCTACTATTTCAAGAGATCAAGTAAAAGAAATTGCTGAGACTAAAATAAAAGATTTAAATGCCGCTGATATTGAAGGTGCTATGAAAATTATTGAAGGAACAGCCCGTAGTATGGGGATTCAAGTACAATAATAAAGGTATAAAAATGGTTAAACACGGAAAAAGATACAACAATGCAGTTGGATTATTGGATGAAGATCATGTGTACTCTCCCCAAGAGGCAGTAGGCTTATCTAAGAAAAATGCTACTGCAAAATTTGATGAAACAGTTGAGCTTCATTTAAGAACTGGTGCGGATCCTAGACATGCTGATCAAATGATTAGAGGAGTGTCTCTTTTACCTCATGGGATAGGAAAACAAATTCGTACTTTAGTCTTTTGTCAGGGTGAGGCAGTTGAAATCGCTAAACAGGCAGGTTCTGATCATGTTGGAAATGACGATCTTATTCAACAAATTGAGCAAGGCTGGATAGAATTTGATGTAACCATAGCTACCCCAGATATGATGGGAAAAGTAGGTAAATTAGGACCGGTACTTGGAAGGAAAGGATTGATGCCTAATCCCAGAACTGGGACAGTTGTCTCTCCAGAAGATCTACCTAGAGCTATTGAAGATTCTAAAAAAGGAAGAGTTGAATTTAAATTAGATAGAAATTCTATAATTCATGTACCTATAGGAAAAGCAAGTTTTGAAGAAGTACAACTTATAGAAAATTTATCAGTTTTGATGGAAAATATTTTGAGAAATCGTCCATCAGGAGTTAAAGGACAATTTCTGAAATCTGCTTATATCACAACTACTATGGGTCCCAGTGTTCAGATTGATATTGCAGGAATCAGTGATCTTAAAGTAGAATAGTAATCCGCCAAAGACCGAAGGTTCTTAAAAGGTAAAATTCCTTCCTAGGTGTAATATTGATTTTATTACCTCGGTTTTTGCCGAGGTTTTTTAATTTATAGGAGAAATTTATGCCTACTGAGAAAAAGGCAGCACTTATAGAAGATTTAAAAGAATGTATTACGGATTGTTCAATTGCTATTGCAACTGACTATGCTGGAATTAGTGTGTCACAAATGAGTGAACTCAGAACCGCTATTAGAAATCAAGGTATGAAATTTAAAGTTGTTAAAAATACCTTGATGAAAATTGCAGCTGAAGAATCAGAATGGCCTGAGCTCCAAGAATTAGTTGATGGACCCACGGGTATGGTCTTTGGATATGGGGAAGAACAAGAAGCAGCAAAATTGATTACAAAATACATTAAAGATTCAGGAATTGAGTTGAAATTGAAATCATCTGCCATGGGGTCACAAATTCTTTCTGCAAAAGAATTACAGGAATGGGCCAGTCTTCCAGGTAAGGATGAATTGATCGCTCAATTGATTGGTCAGCTCCATGGTCAAATCGCAGCTTTGGTTTATACATTGAATAACCCTATAACAAGATTAGCTAGAGCTTTGAATAGCATATCTAATAGTTAGTACAAGTGCTAAACGCACGAATACAATAATCAAATCAGTAAAATTTAGGAGAAAAAATGAACAGAGAAGAAATCTTACAAGCTTTGAAAGACTTACCAGTAATTGAACTGGCGGGTTTAGTTAAAGATTTAGAAGAAGAATTTGGTGTTAGTGCTGCTGCTGTTGCACCTGTTGCTGTTGCTGCAGCCCCTGCTGCTGGAGATGGTGGCGCTGCTGCTGAGCAAGACGATTTCACAGTCACATTAACAGATGTTGGTGATAAAAAGATTAATGTGATTAAAGCTGTTAGAGCTGCCACGTCTTTGGGATTGAAAGAAGCAAAAGATTTAGTAGAATCTGCACCTGCTCCAATTAAAGAAGGTGTAGGTAAAGATGATGCAGAAGCTTTAAAGAAAGAATTAGAAGAAGCTGGTGCAACCGTAGAATTATCTTAGATTTTAAATATACGGAATTGTTTGGGGACCCTCAGGTAATACACATATAGACGGGTTCCCTCCGTATTTACTCATTAAATTGTTGATTGTAGTTTCAATGTTTTCTACTGGTATTAAGTGAGCTTGATATATTTCGTCGTTTGAAAGGTAATCTGATTTCAAATATATGTCTGTAGTTTTTTGGATTTGTGCTTGAATTTGTACTTGCCATTGATCTTGTTTATTGTAGGAAGGATCTTCTATCATTTCTAATAATTGGCTTGGAGATTTTCTAGAGGTGAGAATTTCTTTAAATAAACCATGGTTTGGGATTCCGTCAGAACATTCAGCAGCGCAAACAATGCTTCCAAATTCTTTAGTGATTTCAAATGCAGCAGATACTCCTTTCACGCATTGGTATAGATTCATATCAAGGGGATATCCATTATTTGTAGTAATAACAATATCAAATAAGTTTTCTACTTTTTGCATAGCTGTGTTTTTAACAAATTCACAAGCTTCTTGATGAATTGAAAACATTTCTCCTGCGAATACACTGGTAATGGATCGATTTTTATTGATCGTTACATCTAAAGTAAAATCCGATGGGAAATTTGTGGCTATTTCTCTGATGCTATCATGTATGGGATTCCCAATAGTTTGTCCCCATCTAGAATTGGGATGTTTAATCATTTCAGATCCATGAAGCTCCATGATTGTATCTATTCCTGCTAGTCCAGGGGCAATCATCTTTGGCCCACCACTAAATCCAGCAAAAAAGTGAGGCTCCACAAACCCCAGTGTGATTTTTGTATCGCATGTCATCCATTCACTATTAAGGTAAATTGGAATTCCATTACTAGTAGTCCCTAGAAAATCTAATGAATTACTAGTGTCAGACCTATGATTAATGACTTTGAATTTTTCTAAAATTTCTTTGGATCCTAACATGTCATATAATTCTTCAGGAGAATTTTCTCTATGGGTACCAGTGGCAATAAAAATATTTATATCTAAGTTAGGTATTTGAGATAATTCTTGTAATACTATTGGTAAGACTGTGCTGGTTGGTGAAGGTCTAGTGATGTCACACACACTTATCCCAACCTTGTGTCCAGTTTTGACGATTTCCCTTAATGGCAGAGATTTAATTGGGTTTCGAATTGATGAAATGATAGCACCTTTTTCATCGGGCAAACCTGGAATGAATTGAGGTTCTATTACTGTTGTATCATCAGGTAATAAAATATCTAATCCTGTTTTCCCATACATCAGTGAGATATTCATATTTTTTAAATTATTTCATTTCTTAGGAGAGCCTCACACAAATGAGCTGCGTCCACTAAATCTGGTATAGTCACAAATTCACGTTTTGTATGCATGCCTGTAACGGCCATCCCAATCACTACTGCATTAATATTGTTAAGTTTAAACACATTTCCATCAGTTCCTCCACCTGATTCTACATAATCAGGCGTAAGCCCTAAACTATTGAGAGCCTCACTTACTCTAATTCTTACTGGGTCATCTTCGGAAATAGTGTATGTTTCAAATTGTTTATGGAGATGAGTTGCTAAATTAGCATCAGGATATTTGTTTTTAATAGATTGAACAATATTAGTTATTTCACTTTCAATATCATCTAATTTTTCAATGTTAGTACTTCTGAATTCTCCTGTTATGGTTGTAGATTCTGCAACTGTATTTCTTGTAGAGCCACCTTCAATTAATCCAATATTGAATGTGGTATTTTTATCTAATCGTCCTTGAGGTAAGTTAGTTATAAGGTCCGCAGCTATTCTGATAGCTGATAAACCTTTTTCAGGTTCTGCTCCAGCATGAGCAGATCGCCCTGTTACCTCTATAGTGAATCCAATATAAGTCGGACTAGATATAGTGATTGTACTAGCAGGTCCTTCTCCGTCAAACACTATAGCTTCCTTGGCTGAAATTAATGAAAAATCAAGGTTTTCAGCCCCCACCAACCCTATTTCCTCTTCTCTAGTAAAAACAACTTCTACTGGTGGTATTTCTTTATATTCTTCAAAAATTGATTGAAGTCCCTCAAGTATAGCGCTTACTCCAGCTTTAGCATCTCCACCTAGAATAGTTGTGCCGTCAGAAACAATCCTATCTTGTTGTATCTCTGGTTTGATACCTCTTCCAGGTTCAACAGTGTCCATGTGACCTGATAAAATTATTTTCGGATTATTTGAAGATTTTGCTATTAAGTTTCCATATGAATCTCTTTGGGTTTTTAATCCTAATTTTTCTAGAAAATCTATTAAGAAAAGTGCAACATTTTCTTCTTCTCCTGAAGGGCTATCAATTTGAACTAAATCACAAAAAGTATTTATTAATCTTTCTTTATTTATCATATTTAACCTCGGTAATTGGTATAATTAAATTATGGTTAAGTGGTTAGTAGTTTTATTATTTTTATTCAACGCATGTTCGGAATCTAGTTTACCTCAAATAGATACAAAAGAAACTTTGCCAGAATTTTCACTTATTACTGTAGATGGAGAAATTTCTTCTACAGAATTTCTTGATGATAATAGGCCAGAGTTTTTGTTGTTTATTTCCCCATTTTGAGGAACATGTGTTTCCGAGTTACGGAAATTATCTAATAATGATCAGGGACTTTCAGATATTTCAAATATCTATGTTATAGCTATGAATCCTGGTTATTCCATTGAAACTATTCAAAATCTTTCTAATGGTCATCCTGAATGGATATATGCAGTTCCAAAAGATAATTCTACATTGAAGACTATTTCAGGATTGACTAGGTCAACTAAGATTTTAGTGGATTCTCAAAACAATATCATTGAGAGATATAGAATGGGATTTTGGGATGTTAATCAATGGATTCAATTGATAGAAGAATCAATTTAATTGATATATTTATTCGATAATGGCATTCTTCTATCTCGATCAAAATTTTTAGAGGTGATTTTTATTCCAGGAGCAGATTGACGTCTTTTGTATTCGTTTTTGTCTACTAGTTGAATGATATTGTTGATAGTTTCTAGGTCGAATCCCTTGTTAGCTATTTCATTTGAGCTATAGTCTTTTTCAACATACAATTCTAAAATTTGATCTAGAATTTCATATGGAGGAAGACTATCAGAGTCTTTTTGGTCAAATTTTAGCTCTGCTGTAGGCTCTTTTTGAATTATTGATTGTGGAATAATATCTTTTTTATATTTCAAATTTATATATTTGCTGATTTTGTAAACTAAAGTTTTTGGGACATCTTTAATTACTGCAAATCCTCCGGCCATATCTCCATAAATTGTGGCATAACCAACTGCCATTTCGCTTTTGTTCCCTGTAGTTAATACTAAATATCCAAATTTATTTGAAAGTGCCATTACTAGAGCACCTCTAATTCTTGATTGTAGATTTTCTTCTGCTACTCCCCAATCTGTATTTTTGAAATCTTCAAATAATGTAGATTCAAATGTAGAGAAAATTTCTTCAATAGAGATTTCATTCATATCTATTCCTAGATTAATGCATAAGTCATTAGCATCATTTTTACTTTGTTGTGATGAAAACCTAGAAGGTAAGTATATGCACCTGACATTTTCAGGACCTAATGCCAATGAAGCGATAGTTGTAACTAATGCGGAATCAATTCCACCAGATAGGGCTATCAAAACTTTTGAAAATCCAGTTTTTTGCACATAATCTTTTGTGCCGAGTAGTAATGCTTGCAGTATTTGATCTTCTAGAATATCGGATTCTTCATTGAATTTAGATGTCTGTATTGATGATTTATTAGGTTTGTCTAAATTGATATTAATTGAACTTGTTGAATAAGTAATAGATCGATTTTGTTTAGAGGTTGTTTGTTCATGCAAATCGTAAACTAAAAGTTGTTCATTGAATTGGTTCCCACTTACTTCTATTTCTCCATCAAAATTGATAAACATGCTTCCACCATCAAATACAAGTTCATCTTGTCCTCCAACCATGTTTACATATGCGATGTTTACCTGATTTTCTATAGCTCTTTTAATCAATAGATTTTTTCTTTCCTGAATTTTTCCGATTTGAAACGGTGATCCGTTAATGTTTAGAATAGTTGAAACTCCACTTGCTGCTAAATTTTTAGTGGGGTTTGGGTACCAAATATCTTCACAAATATTAATTCCAACAGTTGAATTTTGTAAATTAATTAAAGTATGAGAATTACCCGAAGAAAAATATCGTTTTTCATCAAAGACTCCATAATTAGGTAGGTAAATCTTTTTTTGAGTTCCCAAAAATTGATTATTACTAGAAATTACCGCTGAGTTATAAATTTGGTCGTTTTCTTTTTCAACAAACCCATAAATCGCTATTATGTTTGATGTTTGTTTGCTCACTTCTAATGCTGCAGATATATTGTCATCAATAAAATGAGATTTAAGTAATAAATCTTCCGGCGGATATCCGGTGATAGACAGTTCAGGGAAAACCACTATATCTGAATCAAAATCTTGAGCTTTTTTAATAAAACTTTTGATTTTTAAGACATTCCCATTTAAATCACCAACTGTAGGATTTATTTGTGCTAAAGCTATTCTTAATTTGCTCAAAATCTTCTCCAAAATAAGAGTGAAGAAATTGGAAGTTAATTTTCTTTTATGAACTTTTCTATTCTAGATAAAGCCTCATTAAGATTTTTTTCAGAATTGGCAAATGAGATTCTTAAAAAGCCCTCTCCATATTTACCAAAACACTCTCCGGCTAATAAAGCTACTCCAGCCTCTTCCAAAAGTCTGTTAGCTAAAACTCCACTAGGAAATCCTGTTCCTGAAATACTAGGAAAGGCATAAAAGGCACCTTTAGGCATTGCACAATTAAATCCAGGAATTGAGTTTAATCCATCTACTATTAAGTTTCTTCTTCTTTTGAATTCCTGAACCATTAAGTTTGGTTCTTTTTGAGAACCAGAAATTGCCTCAATTGCTGCTTGTTGAGTAAAGCTTGCAGTACAAGAAACGCTATTTGTAACTAATCTTGAAATTGGTTCTACTAAATCTTTAGGGAATACCCCGTATCCTATTCTCCAACCTGTCATTGCATAAGTTTTAGAGAAACCATCTAGAATAATTGTTCTAGAAAGCATATCGGGGAAAGTAGTAATACTATTATGTTCTCCTTCAAACAAAAATCTTGAATATATTTCGTCAGAAAGTACTAAAATATTATTTTCTTTGGCTATATTTGCTAATTGTTCTAATTCTGAATCTCCCAAAATACTTCCACAGGGATTATTTGGAGAGTTAATAATCATTAGTTTTGTTTTTGAAGTGATTTGACTACGAACCTCTTCAATATCGATATTGAAATCTCTGTCTCCATGTAATTTCATAGGGACAGCAGTCCCCCCACAAAATTCGATCATTGACTCATAAATTGGAAACCCTGGGTTTGGATATAATACTTCATCACCGCTTTCAATTAAGGCAAGCATTACAAAGAACATGATTGGTTTTCCACCAGGAGTAACTATTACATTTTCACCAGAAACGTTGATACCTCGTGATGTATTGATTTCATTAGCAATGACATCTCGTAAATCTCCATATCCAGGTGATGGGTTGTATGAAGTGAATCCGTTAGATAATGCATTTTGTCCTGCAGAAATAATGTTTTCAGGAGTATTGAAATCAGGTTCACCAATTTCTAGGTGTATTACATTTTTACCTTGGGCTTCTAATTTTTGTGCTTTTGCTAGAACTTCAAACGCTGTTTCTGTTCCGAGCCTGTTCATTCTTTTAGCTAATTTCATCTACAAATCCATATATATGATATTTCAGTATACATCTATATTTGTCACACTACTACAGATTAAACATCTATAATATGTGTCAGGAGGATTAATTTGAAAGTTTATTTAGGTGTCCCTAGAGGATTTTGTGCTGGAGTGGTTCGTGCTATAGATATTGTTGAATTAGCACTGAAAAAATTTGGTCCACCGATATATGTTAAACATCAAATTGTCCATAATCCACATGTTGTTAATGATTTAGAAAATAAGGGTGCAATTACAGTTGAAAAGGTAGAGGATATTCCTTCAGGAAGTAGGGTAGTGTTTTCAGCTCACGGATCCTCTCCGCAGGATTTTATTAAAGCAAAATCTTTAGGATTAAATGTTATAGATGCTACTTGTCCACTTGTGATAAGAGTCCATAATGAAGCTAAGAAATACCATAAAGAAGGTCGAAAGGTTTTGTTGGTTGGGCATAAAGGTCATCAAGAAGTTATTGGGACTATGGGGCAGGCCGATATGGAATTAATTGATGATAGGGATGTATTTAATCCTCCTCATTGGGATCCTAAAACTCCAGTTGCTGTAATTACCCAGACTACTCTCTCTGTCGATGATACAGAACAATCTATCCACAATATTTCTGAAAAATTTGAAGATGTAATTGTTAGAAATGATTTATGTTATGCAACTACTAATCGTCAGATGGCAGTAAAAAAGATTTCACAATTTGTGGATATGTTTTTAGTGATTGGTGCTGAAAATAGTTCCAATTGTAATCGTCTTAGAGAAGTAGCTGAAAAAAAAGGACTCAGATCTTATTTAATTAATTCTTTAGATGATTTTGATCCTTCATGGTTGAAAAATGTGGAAAATATTGGTATCACTTCGGGTGCTTCAACTCCTGAAAATCTTGTTAATGAAATTGTTGATTTCTTAACTCCTGAAGAAGTGATTTATATGGGTGGAGAAGAAGAAAATATAACCTTTAATCTCCCACTTGAACTACGATAGGAGGAAATGTTTTGCAAATTAACTTATTAAGTCAATTGTCAGGTGCAGAGTCAGCAAAAGGAATTGCAGTAGTCATAGATGTGTTTAGATGTTTTACTACCCAAGCTATTGCATTTCAAAATGGTGCTTCTGAGATAATTTTAGTTGCAGAAATTGAAGAGGCAAAAAAAATAAAAAGAGAGGGATTGGGTGACGTCTTACTAGGAGAGGTAGGCGGTAAAAAACCTGAAGGATTTGATTTTGGAAATTCTCCCACAGATATACTGAATGAGGATTTTTCAGGAAAAACTTTGATTCACTCTACTCGAGCAGGAACAGTTGGCGCTACTTCAGTCAAAAATGCTGACATAATATATGGAGGATCTTTTGCTGTAGCTTCAGCAACTGTTAAATGTGTGAAAATGCACCAGCCTGATACAGTTAGTTTGGTAGCTATGGGACTAGAAGGTAAAATTCGCACAGATGAAGATGAACAATGTGGATTATATTTACGAAATTTGCTTCAAGGAAGATTTCCCGATCAGAAAGCAGTTCGTTCATTAATTTTGACTAGTGAAGAATCTGAGAAATACGATCATCCTGATTTAACTCAATGGCCTGAAAGTGATAGGGAAATCGCATTAACTTTTGATTCACATCAATTTGGAATTAGAATTTTTAATGAAAACGGTAATGTGGTTTCGAGACCTGAATATATTTAATCTTGTTTGATGTCAAAAAATGTATTTACTAATTCCTCTTTTTGTTTTTGCGTAATATCTTTATTAGTGTTTTGCAAAGACCTAAGGACCTTATTTACTATACAAGTTCCCAATACAAATCCTGAGCCTATTAGATAAATTAAACTCATGGAAACAAATCCATTTACTAAATCTTCTATGACCCATTTAGCTACAAAATCTAAGCGTTCTCCAACTAATAATTGTGTGGAAAAATATGGAGTACCCTCTCTAATCAATTGAGTGATAGCTAAATTGATTTGAGATTCAATCAATGGGTATGCATATATGGGGAAAATGAAATTCCAAATTCCAAAAATTACTAAACTTGAGATTAGTAAAGATGAAGATGCCCAGATAATTTTGTTAATCAGTCTTTTTGCACCCAAAAATCCAAAAATTAAGGCTATTAATATAGGAATTAAGTACAAGAGTATTTGAAAAATACCAGATAGAGCTAAAAGACTTCTGATGCTATCTATACTGTTATGTAAAGCCTGTCCTTGAGGCTGAGAGGTTAAAATTCGTTTGTAATCTTCATCAGAAAATTTAAATCCATCTGTTAAATAATTTCGTATTTCATTAAATTGTTGAAGATTTCCTGAATCTGATAAAAGTTGTTCGAAATCAGATTCAGAAAATGTGTAACCATTTTTCATTACATCTCTTACCGATTGTAATTGGGCCATTGCATCTGGAGAAATGGATAGTAATGTTGTTTCATCGAAATTTATTGAGTCAGGAATATTTGACAGAATTAAAGGTTCGATTTGAGAAATTACATTTGCTGTAATCGCATCAGTGTCTAAAGTTTGTTTAATTAAAGGATTTAGTTCATCAAATTTCTCTTCAAGTTTTTCTGTAACTAAGACTGAAAAAGCTGCTATAGAATTTCTTTTAACTTGATCTAATGGAATGACAATGTTGAATTCATCTTTTGTTCCTAAAATGTACATAGAGACATCATCTATTACAGATTCAGATGTAGATTGAATCCATTCAGGTGTAGCGCTAGATTTTAGTGTTGAAATCAGCTGATCTTCAGATATAGAAATTTGGTATGGGAGCTCAGGTATGTTTTTGACAGCTGAGGAAATTGCAGGAGTGGCTACATTATCAAAAATAGAATTGTAAATATCTCCTTGGGACAGAATAGTTTTTGTTTGAATAACAGCAGACTGAGATAATTCTTGGGTATTGATTCTGATTGTGAATGTATTTGTTCTTCCAACAATATATGGAGTTATTTCAAAAAGGGCACTATCAATTTGATTTGTAATCCATTTTTCAGTAATTACATTTTGCACAGAACTCATCAATAAATCTTCTGAAATCTCAATCCCTAAAGGCAATTCAGATTCTGAGATACTTTTTAATTGTGGTCTGATTTGAGTTTCAAAAAGCCAATCATAAATTTCAGCATTTTTAATGACTTCACTTATTTCGAGCGATGCAGACTCTATTCTTTCATCAAGAGGTATTTGAACTAAGAAAGAATCTGATTGCCCAACAAAATATGTTCCAACTTCTGTAAAAGAAGTTTCTGTACTTGATTGTAGCCAATCTACAGGAACCACACGGTTCAATGAATCTATAATTTCGTCATCAGATAAATTTTTAGATAGTATCCATATTGGATCTTTGGATTCACTAGAGCTTTCAGGTCTTGCTTCTTCTAATACTGACTTTGGTACATCATTTAAGATGAAATTGTAGAGATCACCTGAAGAAATTATTTCTAGGTAATAGGATGGGTTAAGTAGACGAACAGTAATTTGATTTGTAAAAATTGTTGTTTGTAAAACAACAATTAATAACAAAAATATTGGTGTTCCAAAAAATCTTCTTATCCAAATCATTTAAATTTCTTTTGAATATTGTTTTTTAAATGTTGCGGTATATTGATTAATAATTCAAGCCTTCTAAACTCACAGTTTAGTACTAAAAACTTCAACCTACACCGTAATAGCCTACTTGAACTGTATCGCCGTTAACTAAAACTGGGGTAATTCTTTCTCCACCTGTTAGTTCTTCAAGATCTGTTATTTTCTCGGGACTAATAGATAAATCGATTTCTTCAAAATCAATGGATTGATCTATTAAGTCAGCTTTTAGTGCATCTGAGTAAGAGCAATCAGGACGTGTGTATAAAATTATTGATTCATTCATATCAACGTTATATTAACATTATTTTTTAGATGTAATCATCTAAAAAACTTGAGTGGCCAAATTCGGATTAGTACGATTTCTGAAACACTTTCATGCTTTATTGAACCTAATTCTCTACTGTCTTTTGAACTTTGTCTTCTATTGTCACCTAGCACATATAAATTATGATCAGGTATTGTAAGGTTATGGAAATCTGTGTAATTGGATTCTGGTAAACCTTCTAAGTAGTCATTTGATATTGTAGATTGATTTAAATATACCTGTCCCTCTTTAATTAGAATATGGTCTCCCGCTATTCCCACTACTCTTTTAATCATTAATGAGTTTTGAAAATTAAAAATTACTATTTGGTTTCTTTGAATTTTTTGAATTTTTTTTGTTATTACGTAGTCACCATTTTTTAATGTAGGTAGCATACTGTTGTTGTTGATTTTCCTGATTTTAATCATGTTGCGATTCTACACGGTTTTAATGTATCTTCTAATGAAGAAATAAAAATTTCTGAATAAATTCTGGGTATTAAAAGCTTACAAAGAGGTGAAAAAATGAATCTGCTATCTTCTATTGAACAAATATTCTCTATCAAATCTGTTGAAGCACATTGTGATGTGCCTTGTGGGATTTATGATCCTATTACAGCAAAAATTGCAGCTCAAACTGTTTTGAAAATGGCAGTTAGGCTGGAAGCTGTTGAATTGCCTCCTACATCAATCAATACACCAAATAATGTTACAAGATATGTTGCTGTCAAAGAAGAACATGCCGAAGCTGTTAAACATGATTTAAGTGTTTTGTGGTCAGATTACTTTAAACCTGAGCATTTAGAAAAATATCCAAATCTTCACGAATTATTTTGGAATGCTAATAAATTGGCTGGAGCCAATAAGCAGTCAGTAAGTTCAGAATCTGCTCAAAAACTAGTAGATACTGTAGATGAAATCGCCTCAATATTTTGGGCATCTAAGGGCGTGGATTATTCAGATACCAATGCTTCTGTAAGATACGGAGCCTAACTTTTAAAAATAGGGCTTAGATTAATCTAAGCCCTATTTTTTATAATCTTCTCTAGGCGGACTGAAAATATCTAATGCCTTGGCAGGCTTTGGTCCAGCGATTACTTTATGAGGTACGTTACTGGGAATCATGTAATATTCACCTTTTGATATTATTTTGGATTCATTACCGATAATGAATTCGAATTCACCCTCTAATACCAATCCTGCTTGTTCATTTTCATGTATATGCTCTGGAACAACTGCTCCTGCTTCTAGCTCTACAAGACTCATCATTATTTTTTCTCCCCACAAAGTTTTTAGTACAACTCCTTCAGCTCTGTTAATTTCAGTTAAATCAGATTCATTGAAAAAATACATTTCTACCTCTTAATTTTGGATATATTTTGATTATGTAATTGTAAAATTGTAGTAATTATGTCATTTATAGGAGTTTTTACTTCCATTTGTTTTCCTAGTTTTGAAACAGCTCCATTAATGACTTCGTATTCAGTCAACTTGTTTGCTTTTAAATCCTCATACATAGAAGAAATTAGATTTGAAGATTTTTTTTCAAATTCCTCAATAACATTTTGGACAATGTCAGTAGATATATTTGTACCCAGTGCATTTGCTACAGATAACGATTCCTCAAGAACTGAAATCACTAGTTTTTTTGATTCTTGCTCAGATAGAATTGATTTAAACTCTTGTCTTAATAAACAAGAAATACCACTGAGTGCCGAAATGTAAATCAGTTTTTTCCACAAATCACTTTGAATATCCGTGGAAATTTCAAAATTGATTTTTGTGGGTTTAAAAATTGAATCTACTGTTTCAATTTGTTTCTGATTGCCCCCAAATACTATCTTAGGATTGCCTCCAAACTCTTCAATTACCCCGGGTGATTTGATAGTTGCATCAATGTATGTTGCCCCTGGCAGAACATGATCAACTCCAAAATGATTAGATAAGAATTCTTGGCTTCCGATTCCATTTTGAATTGATAAAATTTGTGTAGTTGGTTTTAAAACATGTTTGATGATAGGAGCTGAAGCTTCATTTTGATATGATTTGATACTAAAAATTACAAGATCAGCTTTAAAATTTTTTGGAGGTTTGTCAAAAGCATTTACTTCAAATGTTTTATTTCCAGTAGATTCACTAATAATTTTGAGTCCATTTTGTTTGATTTTTTCTAAATGATTGCCTCTAGCAACAAATCCTACTTCATTGTGATTTAATAATAATGATCCAAAATAACTTCCAACAGCGCCTGCAGCCATAATTAATATTTTCATTTTTCCTCTCATTAATCAAAAAATATGCTATATAATATTCTAAAATATTTGTGTTGATCAGGATTAGTAACTATTACAGATGTTGAAAGAGAGCTGGATAAGCTGTGAACCAGTGAATTGAGTGTAGTGAATGGACCTGTGAGCAATATCTAAATAAGAGCTTTTCTTTTGAAAAGAATTAGGGTGGCACCGCGGTATATATCGTCCCTTGTGGGCGATATTTTTTTGGGAAAAATTTATGACAAATAAACAAATTAGAGTTTTTAGTGGTGTACAACCTAGTGGAGATCCTCAATTAGGTAATTATTTAGGAGCCTTTAGGGGATGGGTTAAAAAACAATCTGAAAAAGATAACTTCTTTTGTATTGTTGATTTACATGCATTAACAGTCACTCCTTCACCAGAAGATCTCAAAAAACAAACTAGAGAATTGGCTGCAGTTTTGTTTGCTTGTGGTATTGATCCAGATCAAAGTACGCTTTTTGTTCAAAGTCATGTTTCAGCTCATGCTGAAGGGTGTTGGTTATTAAATTGTGTCACACCTATTGGATGGCTTGAAAGAATGACCCAGTTTAAAGATAAGTCAGAAGGTAAAGAAAGAGTATCAACTGGATTATTAGATTACCCCGTATTAATGGCAGGAGATATTCTTTTATACGATGCTGATGAAGTCCCTGTAGGTGAGGACCAAAAACAACACGTTGAACTTTCTAGGGATATTGCTGAGAGATTTAACAGATTATATGGTGAAACTTTTAAGATCCCTCAACCCGTTATTCCTGAAGTAGGTGGGAGAGTAATGGGTTTGAATGATCCTAACGTTAAAATGTCAAAAAGCTTTTCTGATATTAGGGGTCATGCTGTAAGGATTTTGGACGAACCTAAGGAAATAGAAAGATCTTTCATGAGAGCAGTCACAGATTCATCAAATGAAATTGTTTTTAGTAATTCTCCTGAAAAAGCAGGAGTCAATAACTTATTGGGGATATATAAAGTAATTACAGAAAAATCTGAAGAAGAAGTAGAAAAGGATTTTGCCTCAGCTAGAGGATATGGTGATTTGAAAAAAGCTGTAGCTGAAGTTGTAATTGAAGAACTACGTCCAATTAGAGAAAAATATTTCGACTTGATTCAAGATGTAAGTGAATTAGACAGATTATTATCTGTTGGGGCTCATCAAGCATCATCAATTGCTTTTCCAAAGCTTGACCAAATGAAAGAGAAAATGGGATTAGTTTTACCCATAAGTAAGGAATAAAATTAATGTATTCACCTAGTTTAGAAGAAGTCAAAAAACTTTCTAGTAAGGGAAATTTGATCCCGGTTTTTGTTGAAGTTGATGCAGACTTAGAAACTCCAGTATCAGCTTATATTAAGGTTTCAAGATCTCCTTATTCTTTTTTGTTTGAGAGTGTTGAAGGTGGAGAGCATCTTGCTAGGTTTAGTTTTATTGGCACTGAACCCGAATCAGTAATTGTTACAGGCCCGAATCAGAAAGATGGAGAAGTTGATCCATTAGTTTTGCTTGAAAAAACTCTGTCGCAATATCAACTTGTTGATACGGGTGATTTACCTCGTTTTAGAGGTGGATCGGTGGGGTATTTATCTTATGAGACTATTAAATATTTTGAAGAATTAAATGTTCCAGAAAATGACATTCTTCTTGTTCCTGAATCCATATTAATGATGACAAAAACATTCTTAGTTTTTGATCATGTTAGACATAAAATCCGTGTAGTTAGCCATGCTTATTTACAAGATGAGGATATTGATAGTGCATACAATGACGCTATTAAAGAGATTGATAAAATTGTAAAACGATTGAATTCTCCTTTGAATCCTATGGATATACCTAGAAAATCTGGATATTCGAGTGGTCCAGTCATGTCGAATATGGACGAACAATTTCATCAGGAGATGGTAGAAAAATGTAAGAAATATGTTGTTGATGGAGATGTGATTCAGGTAGTTGTATCTCAAAGATTTTCTAAGAAAACATCTGCGCATCCTTTTCATATTTATAGATCCCTCAGAGCAATCAATCCCTCTCCATATATGTACTATTTGGATTTGAATGGATTTCAGATAGTGGGGGCATCTCCAGAAATGATGGTTCAAGTTGAAAATAACACAGTATCTATGCACCCTATTGCAGGAACTAGGCCACGTTCTCAGGATTTTGATGAAGATATTCGATTAGAAGACGAACTTAAAAATGATGAAAAAGAAAAAGCAGAACATACCATGTTATTAGATTTAGGGAGAAATGATGTGGGTCGCGTGAGTCAACCAGGTTCAGTTAATGTTACAGAGATTATGGGTATTGAAAGATATTCTCATGTAATGCATTTAGTATCTAATGTCGAAGGTGAATTAAAGGATGATCTTTCTATTTTTGATGCTTTTAGAGCATGCTTTCCTGCGGGAACTGTATCCGGAGCTCCAAAAATTAGAGCGATGGAAATAATTTCTGAATTAGAAAAAGATAAAAGGGGACCGTATTCTGGTAGTGTGGGATATTTTGATTTTGCAGGTAATATGGATACAGCAATTTGCATTAGAACTATGGTTTATAAAGACGGTATAGCTCATGTTCAAGCTGGAGGCGGGATAGTGTTTGATAGTCATCCTTCAGTAGAATTTGATGAAACTGTGCATAAATCTAATGCATTGATGAGGGCGATTGAATCAGCTGAAATGAAGTTAGATTTATAGGAGGTTGGATGATACTACTATTAGATAATTACGATAGTTTTACTTATAACATATATCAGTATATGTCTGAATTAGGTGCTGATGTGAAAGTTGTTCGTAATAATAAAATTTCTTTATCTGAAATTAAAGATTTAAATCCTGAAAAAATTGTAATTTCTCCCGGTCCCTGTACTCCTCAAAAGGCTGGGATTTCAAATGATGTTATAAAAACTTTTGGAGAAAACGTTCCAGTATTGGGGGTTTGTTTAGGGCATCAATGTATTGGCGAATCTTTTGGAGGGATTGTGATAGGAGCTGGTGAGATCATGCATGGGAAAACTTCTCTGATTCATCATGATGGGAAAGGAGTATTTTTAGGAATTCCTACTCCGTTTCGAGCAATACGATATCATTCTTTAGTAATCCAAAATGAAAGCTTACCTGATGAATTAGAGGTTTCTGCATGGACAGATAATGGAATCATAATGGGTGTACGACATAAGAGTTTGCCAGTAGAGGGAATTCAATTTCATCCTGAGTCTATTATCACTGAATATGGCAAAGAATTATTATCAAATTTCTTAAATATCAAAAGGGAATTTTAATGAAACCATATTTAGAAAAACTTTCATCAAATGTTGATCTAACTTTCGAAGAAGCTATAGATGCTATGCAAATGATAATGTCAGGGGAATCTACTTCTGCACAATTTGGGTCTTTTGTTACAGCATTAAGAATGAAAGGTGAAACTGTTGATGAAATTGCTGGTATGGCTTCAGTAATGAGAAAAATGTCACTATCTGTAAATAATGATGCTGATTTATTAGATACTTGTGGGACAGGAGGTGATGGGCTTGGAACATTTAACATTTCCACTGCAGCTGCATTTGTATCTGCAGGGATAGGAATAAAAATTGCTAAACACGGCAATAGAGCTATGTCTAGTAATACAGGAAGTGCTGATGTTTTAGAATCTTTGGGAATTAATATTAATTTAACCCCTGGTCAGGTTACTGAGTGTATCAAAATTTCAAATTTCGGATTTATGTTTGCTCAAGGGTTTCATCCAGCTATGAAATATGCAGGACCTCCAAGAAGAGAAATTGGGATACGAACAGTATTTAACATACTAGGACCTTTGACAAATCCTGCAGGAGCTAAAAAACAATTGATTGGTGTATCTGATCCTCAAGTTGGAGATTTAATGGCGCAATCTTTAAAAAGATTAGGATCTGAAGCAGCTTTGATAGTTCACGGAAATGATGGTTTAGATGAAATAACTGTGTCTGATTCTTCCCAAATGTGGATTTTGAAGAATGGAGATATTTCTACTGAAACTTTTTCACCAGAATCACTTGGTGTCAACATTCAGCCCTTATCAGAACTTAAAGTCAATAATTCTGAAGAGAGTGCACAGATGATTGAATCTGTTCTTGAAGGAACTCATGGACCCGCAAGAGATATAGTTCTTCTAAATAGTGCAGCAGCAATTTTTATTTCTGGCCATGCTGATAATTTTCAAGATGCTTTTGTAAAATCTCAGTACTCTATAGATAATGGATTAGCAATCAAAACATTAAATTTAGTTAGAGAATTTTCACATACATTAAATGATTAAATCTAATTCTCCAAATATTTTAAAAGAAATAGTAGATGCTAAAAAACTTCGATTAGAAGAGCAGAAAAAAACTCTATCGCTATTTGATTTAGAACAAACCATAAAAGCTTCTGATTATCCATTAAATTTTTCAGGAAATTTAATGAGTAACCAGATTCAAATTATTGCTGAAATTAAAAAAGGATCTCCTTCAAAAGGTGATTTTAATTTACAGTTGAGTGTTACTGATTTAGCTGAAATTTATTCTGCTAATGGAGCTTCTGCTATATCTGTTTTAACTAATGAAGATCATTTTTTAGGTGATATTAATGATTTAAAATTAGCTCATGAAGTAGCATATAAAAACAGAATTCCTGTTTTGAGAAAAGAGTTTATATTTGATCCATATCAAATATATGAATCTAGGGCTTATGGAGCTGATGCAATATTATTGATAGTGGCCATGCTCGATCATAGCCATTTAACCGAGTTGATGGAAATTTCAAAATCACTTTGGGTACAAAATTTAGTTGAAGTTCATGATGAAAATGAATTGCAAATAGCTTTAGAATGTGGGGCTGAAATAATAGGAATTAATAATCGAGATTTAAGAACATTTAATACTACCCTAGAAACTACTAAGAATTTAGCAAATATGGTTCCTAGAGAAACAATTTTGGTTAGTGAAAGCGGGTTTAAAAATAAATTGGAAATTGATTCAGTTAAATCATACGGTGTGAATGCAGTATTAATTGGCGAATCTTTGGTAGTTTCTGATAATCCTGCAGAAAAGCTTAGAGACTTATTATGACAAAATTTAAAATTTGTGGATTAACAGATTTGAATAATGCTAAAACTGTTCGAGGTGCGAATGCAGACTTTATGGGGTTTGTTTTTGTTCCAGGCTCAAAACGAAAACTTGATATGGATTCTGCTAAAAACTTGATCGAATCATACAGACATTCAACGGGTTCAGGTGGTCCAGCTTTAGTGGGATTATTTGCTGACCAGCCTATAGATTATGTCAATGAAGTGATAGGGCAATGTACTTTGGAGTATGTACAACTTTGTGGACAGGAGTCTCCTGAATATTGGGGCAAAATTAATTCAAAAGTGATTAAATCTCTTAGTGCTGATATTTCGATTGATAATCATTTAAAACTTTTGAATGATTCCCAAAAAATTTTAGATTATGATGCTATTCCTTTATATGATAAATTTGAAAAAGGTCAGCTAGGGGGGACAGGTAAAAGTTTTGATTGGACGAGTATAGAAGGCTTTTCAGATTCTCTGGATTTTATTCTTGCAGGTGGTTTGAATCCTGAAAATGTCGGAAATGCTATTAAAAAAGTAAAACCTTGGTGCGTTGATGTTTCTACAGGAGTTGAAACTGAAGGAAGAAAAGATCCCAATAAAATATTAAAATTTTCTGAAGAAATCCAAGTTTTAAGATAGATTAAATGGTCTCTTATGATTGTATTTTTTGTAAAATGATTTCAGGAGAAATCATTTCAGAATTCATTTATGAGTCAGAACTTTGTTTTGCAATTAGAGACATTCATCCGATTGCGTCAACTCATGTTTTGATAATTCCAAAGATGCATATTACTTATTTAGAGTTCATAAGTCGTTATCCACATTTTGATTTCAATGAAATGTATGCCGTCGCTATTGAAATTGCTCGGAAAGAAAATATTTTAAATTCAGGATATAGGTTGGTAATTAATCAAAAAGAAGATTCAGGTCAAGAAATAGAACATTTACACCTCCATTTAATCGGAGGAAATAAGCTAAAGGCTATTGGATAGTGTCAAAATTATTAACAAAACTAAATTACTACTTGAATGATCTACCTGTAAAATTACAAAATCATTTACACAGAACAGCAAAATTAGGTAGAGAATTATCTCTGTTACATGAAGTTAATGATGAGAAAGTTTTTGTTTCTTGTATTGCTCATGATATTGCTAAAAAATTAGATATTCATGAAATGTTAGAAGAATCAAAACAAAATAAGTTATCAATTTCTTATGAAGAAGAGAAATCTCCAATATTGATGCATGGGCCTTTAGCATCTTTTTGGCTTGAAAAAAAATTTAATTGTAAAGATCAAGAAATTCTTGATTCTGTTTTTTTTCATACTACGGGACGCCCATATATGTCTCAAATAGAGAAAGTGGTTTTTTTATCTGATAAAGTTGAGCCTTATAAAGTTCAAAGGAATCCTGACTTACTTGAAATTTTAGATTTAAGTATGTCTGATTTGGACTCAGCTATATTTAAATATCTTGATATGAAAATTCAACATCTATTAAATCAAGGCCAAATCATTCATCCGCTAGCAATTGAAGCTCGAAATTTTTATATGAAATAGCCAATAATTTTAAGGTTTTCCTTTTTCAATTATTTTGATTTCTGCGTGAAATTTCCCCTCATCTATAGTTAGGAAAGCCATTGTTCCGTCAACCATAAATGATTTGTAACCTTGCCCAGGATTAACAAATAATGTTCCTTGAATATGTTTATTCAAGGGTTCATGTGTGTGTCCGAATAGAATGATGTCAGGTTTTTCTTCAAAATCATTGAATAATTCCTCTGGAGGGAACTCTGGACCAGCCCATGCAGGATGTGTAATTCCTATTTTAACTCCCTCAACATTAATAATTTTTGTATACGGTAGAGTCTCTCTAATTTCAACAGGATCGGAATTACCATGGACTATATGTCCTTCTTTTGAAGAATTTAAAAAACCATCTACTACTGACTGTCTCACAATATCACCACAATGAATTGCAATGTCAGCATTTTGGATCTCCATTCTCATCCCTCTTGTAGCACTGATTATCTCCGTCAGGATCAGTTCTATCACGAAGCTGATCATGCCAATGCCCCGTTTCTTCTCCATAAGGCATTCGGTCTTTCATCTCATCCCAATACCTAAGGAGCTCAGCTTCAATTTGCTCCTCTAAACCTTTAATTTCTTCCTGGCTTGCCTCCTCGCCCTTTTTATTTTCCTCATCCAAACGCTCTCTAAGCTCCTTGACCTTATCACTCTCTTCCTGCGGAGATGCGCTTGCAGATATAGTTTTTAAAAGCATGGCTTCAATTACAAATTCAGAGATATCTTTTTCACGAGGCCTGGGTCCCACACCAGCATTATCCTCCCACCAATAAGATCCCTCA
>CAJWPE010000016.1 GCA_913045625.1 uncultured Chloroflexota bacterium
GGCTTCAGTCATCTGCTGCCGATGCTTCTCTATTGGGTTTTGCAAATCTTTTTTCGCGTACTTACCCAGAAAATAATCAGATGTAAATGAAATATTTAATAAATTTCTGTTACAAAAACATTATTCATCAATATTTTCAGAAACTTCCGAAACCTCATATTCATCCTTGATGTTTTTAATTTTTAACTCTGTAGATTCAAGAATTTTAGTGGCTTCACTAGCTAATTTCATACCTTTTTCATACATAACTGAGGCTTCATCCAAAGATAAACCTCCTTTATCAAGAGACGTGACAATCTCTTCTAAATTTTCAATTAATTCTTCAAAAGATTTTGATTTTTCGGTTTCCATATTTTTCCTGTTATAACAATTGAGGTTGATGGATTGAAGATTCATCTTCAGATATTTCTGCGACACCATCTATGATTCCATCAGAAACTTGAATAGAAAATTTATCTCCAGGTTTTACATCACTTTTTGATTTTACAATTTTTCCATTTTTTTTATTTTGAACTATAGAGTATCCACGTGAAATTGTGTTACTCGGAGACAAATCTGACAATTTTTCTTCAAATCTATGAATCTTTTCAATCATATTTTTAAATTGATCTGAAAATAAAGTATCAATCTTAATTACTGATTCATCAATTCTAAATTTATAGTAATCAAAATCTGGAGACAAATGATTAATAGAATTAATTTTTAAAGATAAAATGTTTTTAGATTTTTCTAATTCCAATAATAAGTTGTGATTAAATCTTCTTTTGAAATTTAATATCTTTTGATTAATTTCTAATAAATCAGGCACAACTGATATGGCTGCAGCTGTTGGGGTAGATGCAGAAAAATCGGAGACCATATCCGATATAGTCAAATCAGTCTCATGACCAATACCTGTGACAATGGGTATTCTAGAACTGAAAATAGACCTAGCTACGATTTCCTCGTTAAACGCCCAAAGGTCTTCTACAGAACCTCCACCTCTACCCACAATGATGACATCAACTTCAGAATATTTATTCAACAAAGCTATTGCTTCAGAAATTTGTTGAGGAGCTTCATCTCCCTGAACTAAAGAATGAGATAAACGAATTTCCACTTTTGGAAATCGTCTAGTAATTGTTCTTTTTATATCTGCCCATGCTGCTGCATCCTCTGAGGTGACAACTCCAATAATTCTAGGGAATTCGGGTAAATTTCGTTTCCTAGAAATATCAAAAAGACCTTCTTTTTCAAGTCTTGCTCTCATTTCTTCAAATTTTGCCTGTAAGGACCCTATTCCGGACGGTTGAATCAAGTTAGCAATCACTTGTAGTCGACCACTTTTACCATAAATAGAAACTTTTCCAAAAACTAATATTTCACTACCTTGTTGAATATGCTCACTGCCAATCCCACCCCTAAAAAGTGCGCAATCAAGTGAACTGTCAGAATCTTTAATAGTAAAATAACTATGACCAGAACTAGCTGTCTGTGCTTTAGATACTTCTCCAATAATACAAAGATCACTAGTAATTTCATCAACTGAAAACAAATGATTTAAATGAGTAATTATGTCACTAACTGTAAGGGCTGACATTACGCGCGGGAAAGGTATTCCCCACTCCTAGTATCAATTTTCAAAACATCCCCTTCATTCACAAATAAAGGGACAGAAATTTCAATTCCAGTTTCTAACACAGCAAACTTAGTAGCACCTTGAGCAGTATCACCTTTTACTCCAGGAGGGGAACTAACAACCTTGAGTTCTACGCTAGTTGGAATATCTATAGATATAGGATTTTCATCAAAAAATACTAAATCTACTTCTGTTTGCTCAATAATGAAATTTACTGCATCCCCAAGCTGATCAGAATTCATTGGAAACTGCTCATATGATTGCCCATCCATAAAGTAATAAAAGTCTTCATCTTTATAAATATACTGAGCTTTTCTTCTCTGAACATCTGCTGGGGTAAAACTAACATCATATCCAGAAAAAGTTTTATCAAGCACTTTCCCAGTTTTTAAATTTTTAAACCGAATTCTCATAACTGGAGCTCTTTGTTGCATCTTACTTCTTTCATAATCAACAACTGAATATGGCTCACCATCCATTTCAATTGACATCCCTTTTTTTAAATCACCATAGCCAACAGACATATAATGCTCCGATTTATTTGTTAGATTTTGTTAGAACTGAAACTTGATTATCCTTGAATAAGACCATATCTTCAATTCTAATTCCACCCCATCCTGTCAAATAGAGACCAGGTTCGACTGTGAAAATAGAATTATCAAGGATTTTATCTGAAGAATCAGGAATCAACATAGGATATTCGTGGATATCCAAACCAACACCGTGACCTAATCCAGTAATAAAATATTTTGAAAATCCAGGAGAGACTTCTTCAATCTTATTTCTGACTAATCTATCAATCTCCCCGCCTGTCACACCATTAGTAACTGATTGGATGCCTATTTCTTGAGCTTCTAAAACTAAATCATATATTTTGTCAAAATCTTGAGGCTTATTACCTATAAAAGTAGTGCGCGTAATATCACTTCTATAATTATTAAATTCTGCACCCATATCAATTACTAAACAATCTCCTGATTGAATAATCGAGTCATCAGGCGAATGATGCGGGACTGCAGAATTGACACCAGTTGCAACAATAGTATTGAATGCCACATCATCGGCACCTAATTCTAGCAATTGTTTTTTAATCATTTTAGAAACTTCAATTTCTTTAAGTCCTTCTAATGGTTGATTAAGAATCCATTGCATTGTTTGATCTGCAAATTCTATTGCTTGATTAATTTGATGAAGTTCACATACATCTTTTACTGATCGAATCTCTTCAATAAGACCATCGGATTTAACGAATTCTATTTCCATAGAGTTGAATGATAGATTCTCAAAATCAAATTGACTGATTTTTTTAGACTCATATCCAATTTTATGAATATTTAATTCATATAAGGCTTGATGAATTTCTTTAAAATCTCGAGAATATTTCTCTACAATCCAAGAACTGAATTTATTTTTTGAATCTTCTAAATATCGGGAATCAGTAAAAAAATAAAGTTTTTGGGTAGTAATTAACAAACAACTGTTTGATCCTGAAAAACCAGTTAGAAATTTGATGTTAGAAGGATTTAACACAAGAATTGCAGGTAGTGATCGAGAGTTTAAAGAATCTATTACCAGACTAATTCGATTATCAAAATCAGTTGTCACGATTTAAATAATCCACTAATAAATACAAAGCATAAACATAGCTTTTCCACCCAAACCCAGCCACTTGGCCCACTGAAACAGATTCTAAAACCGAAACTCTTCTATAATCTTCTCTAGAATGAATGTTAGATAAATGCGTTTCCACTACAGGTAACTTGGAATCAATAATGGCATCTTTAAGAGACAATCCATAATGAGTTATCGCACCTGCATTTATTAGAATCCCATTAGCAAGTGGTGTATTTTGTTGGATAAAGTCAATTAAATCACCCTCATGATTTGATTGAAAAAAAGATAAATCCACATTCATTTTCTCTGACAAATTTAGTAAATCATCATTAATTTGAATCAATGTCTTTTTTCCATACAAAGAAGTATCTCTTGAACCTAAATTATTGAGATTAGGTCCATTTATTACTAAAATTTTCATTATTTCACCTTTCCGGATAAGGGATGTGCAGAAAAATATGATTTCCTAGCTTCCAAAGCAGTAACATGAGTATAAATTTGAGTTGTATACGGACTTGAGTGACCCATTAAATCTTGTACAACCCTCAAATCAGCACCTCCATTCAAAAGATGAGTGGCAAAAGTATGACGTAATGTATGAACATGCACTTTACTATCTAGTCCTGACATTTTTGTATATTTTTTAATCCTAGCTTGTATAGAACGTACACTTATTCTGTTACCTCTATCAGATAAAAAAAATGCGATTTTGTCTGAATCATTTTTCCTAGAGAGTGTACTTCTTCCCTTATTTAGATATTCTTTCAAAGATCTTGATGATGAATCAGCAAAATAAACTACTCGTTCTTTGTCTCCTTTTCCTATCACTTTCAAAGATTTAGAAGAAAAGTCTACATCAGTCAAGTTGAGTCTAGACATTTCTGAAACTCTAATACCTGTCGAATAGAAAAGTTCAATTATGGCTCTATCACGAAAAACTATATGTTCAGAAATACCATGGCTTACTGAAGGAATTTCACATAATCTATTAACTTCATCAATAGATAAAAACCTAGGTAACTTCCTGTCTTTTTTGATTGAGATTCTACTTGGAACCGGATTTTCATTGATTAAATTTTCATTGAGTAACCAACGAAAAAATGTTCGTAATACTGATAATTTCCGTGAAATACTAGAACGATCAAATTTTTGTTCTGACAACCAAACCAAGTATGATCGAATTTTCTTTCTATCCACATGTCTTACATCATAAATTCTATTTTCGTTTAAAAAGTTGATTAAAGAATTCATGTCATCAGAATATGTTGAAATACTAGATTCAGATAAATTTTTTTGCACAGACAAGTAATCAAAATATTGTTCTACTATATGTTCAATATTTTTATTTTTCATTCTCATAGCATATTGTCTATATAGAATAAATTCCATGATTTTTAGTAGCTATTCTGTATCTCCATCATCCTGATCAAAGATGAAATCTGATTTTCGAACACTAAAACCACATCTAGATTCCTCGGGGATTCTATAGTTTTTATTCTTGCATCTTACAGATGATCCACCTCTACCAGATAAAACAAGAATATAACCACAATCGGGACATTTGTTCTTTGGATATTCTAAAGGCAGCTGACCTGAAGAAAACGTACAGCCATCACTTACCCCTTTTTCATTTTTATGATAATTGGAACAACCATAAAAAAATGATCCCATATATTTATTGATGTGTATTTTTCCGGATTCTTCATTAATCCATAATTCAGGTTTATCTTCACAATCAGGGCACATAGATCCTGTCGTGATTTTCTGGGTATAAGTACAATTTGGATAATCAGAACAACCATCAAAAAGATAGTTATAATCTTCTTTTCTAGTTAACTCTTTGCCGCATTGAGGACATGGTTCTCCTGTAAATACCAACAGCCTTTTAGAGTCAACACGTTCAGCATTCTCATAAACATTTACAACATTTGCCACAAATGGATCATATGAAGAATTCAATACAGATTGTAGTTCTGTGCCCCCTTGGGCAATTTCATCTAATTGTTTTTCCATTTGAGCAGTAAATTCATAAGACATCAAATCGGAATAATGTTCATGTAAAAATTCACTGACTACAGTACCTAAAGGGGTAATCTGAAGTGCACCTGTTTTTCTTTCAATATACTTTTTATCAATTAAAGTTTTAATAGTACTTGCGTATGTACTAGGACGACCAATACCTACAGATTCCATAAAATTAACTAATGAAGCCTCATTATATCTTGCTGGAGGTTTAGTAAAGCGTTGCTCTGATAAAACTTCTATACATTTTAATGCTTGATCTAATTTTAAATCAGGAATTTCATCATTTGAATCTTGATCTGCAATAATTTTTCTAAATCCATCAAACTTAAGTACATCTCCCGAAAAACTAAACACATACTTAAGATCTGAATCAGGTGCTTTTGCAGTAATTTCAAAAGTTGTACGGTCGTATTTTGCAGCAGCCATTTGGCTTGCCACAGTATTATTCCATATCAATTGATACAACTTAAATTGATCAGGTTCCAGTTTGTCTCGCAAAGATTCTGGAGTCTGCGAAATATATGTAGGCCTAATAGCTTCATGAGCTTCCTGAGCTCCTTGAACATTATTTTTTGCTTGTCTTACATGCAAATAAGATTTAGAAAATTTTCGAGTAACAAAATCTGATATGTCTGAAATAACTTCATTGGATAAGTTGTTAGAATCTGTACGCATATAAGTTATCAATCCAACCTGGCCCTCACGAGAACCTAAATCAATACCTTGATACAACTGTTGAGCTAAAGACATAGTTCTACTGGAATTAAACCTAAACCGTCTGAATGCTTGTTGTTGCAGAGTACTAGTTCTTAAAGGTTGAGGAGGATTTAATCTTCGTTCTTTAGTAATTATTGAAGTAACTGAAAATTTAGATTCTTTTAAAGCGTCTACATGAAGCATTGATTCTGTTTCAGTTTTTAGTTCTCTAGAATCAACATTAATAGTTTGATCGGAATCTATAATTTTTTTAAGTGAAATTTGTAACGGGTCAGATTTATCATTTATTTCAAATTTGGAATCAATATTCCAATATTCTTCAGGAACAAAAGATTCAATTTCTTTCTCTTTTTTATCTATTTCACCCAATGTAGGAGATTGAACTCTTCCAGCAGATAAATTTCGCTTAATAGTAGGCCATAAAGTCTGACTCATCATAAAGCCCCAAACTTTATCTTGAATAGCTCTAGCCTTGTAAGCTTCAACAAGATAATCATCAATTTGTTTGGAGTTTTCAAAAGCTGTTTCTACAGCATTTTTAGTAATTTGATTGAACACAACTCTTTTAGTTGTTGAGACATCTAATTTCAAAGCATCAACAATATGCCAAGCTATCGCTTCACCTTCTCTATCTGGATCAGTTGCCAAAAATACAGTATCAGAATGCTTAACTTCTTTCTTTAAAGTAGCTATAGTTTTTTTGCTATCATCATCATTTGCTGCCCAACGAGGAATAAATTTTTTACCTTTTTTTTGGACCCCTGGAATACTAATATGAGCATTTTTTTCATTTCTAGTAATAGGTAATTTAATATCGTTTTCAGTTCTACTTTTTGCTAGTTCCCGAATATGTCCTTTTGATGCCACAACTTTATAATCGCTTCCAAGTATTCCTTGGATAGTTTTAGTTTTCGACGGTGACTCTACTATTACTAAATTTTTTGCCATATTTTTCCTAATAAATAACTTTTTGGCGGAGAGAGTGGGATTCGAACCCACGGTTTCTTTTGCAAGAAACACGCGATTTCCAGTCGCGCCTATTCGTCCACTCTAGCATCTCTCCAAATTCTGGCGGAGAGAGTGGGATTCGAACCCACGATGAGATAAATCCCATACTGGTGTTCGAGACCAGCGCCTTAATCCACTCGGCCATCTCTCCGGACGAAAAAGTATAACAGCCAAATGAAAACGGGCGTAAACACTATCCCTGGATATCAGAATCCCGAGGAGTAAAAATTGACCCTTTTTTGAATTTAGGAGCATTTCTATTTGCAGCAGATGAAATCATTTTGCCGCTTAGTAAGCCAAGAGCAGAAACACCTAATAAACCCAAAGGTAATCCTTTCAAAAATGATCTTCTAGAAACTTTATTATTTTTCACAAATACCTCTCAATACAAAAATATACTTCTCAAAATTATATTCTGCAATATTTAAAGATATCAATATCTAAATTTTTTGAAATTCTAATTTTGAATCTTTTTCCAACACTCGAATAGTATCACCACCTGCGATTTCTCCCTTAAGAATTTGCGTAGACAATGGGTTTTCGACATATTTTTGTAATGCCCTTCTCATGGGTCGAGCACCATATTCTTGATCAAAACCTTCACTAACAAGCCATTTATTGGCACTATCATCCAGAATCAAATCTACGTTAAATTCTAAAACTCTGTCTTTGATATTATTAAACATGATTTTCACAATTTCATATTGTTGATCTAAATTAATAGAATCAAATATTACTATGTCATCTAATCGATTTAAAAACTCTGGTCTAAAAGATTTCTTTAGAGCATCTTCTATAGATTTTTTGATTTGATTTTCACTCTCTGTCGATTTTTCTGATGTAGCTAAAAATCCTAAAGATTGAATTTTAGAGTCGGAAACACCTAAATTACTAGTTAAAATAATGATGGTATTGCTAAAATCTACTTTTCTTCCTTGACCATCAGTTAAAACTCCATCTTCTAAAACCTGTAACAAAATATTAAAAACATCAGGATGAGCTTTTTCTATTTCATCGAACAAAACAACCCTAAAAGGTCTTTTTCTTACTGCTTCCGTCAATTGGCCCCCTTGGCCATATCCTACATATCCGGGAGGTGCCCCAATCAATCTAGAGACGGAATGAGATTCCATATATTCTGACATATCAATCCTAACCATATTTTCTTCATCATCAAATAAAAACCATGCTAGCGACTTTGCTAATTCAGTTTTACCAACTCCTGTAGGACCAAGGAAAATAAAACTACCAATGGGTCTTTTGGGATCTTTCAGGCCTGCTCTAGATCTTCTCACAGCATCAGAAACTACAGTAATTGGAGTATTTTGACCTACCATTCTTTGATGTAATCTATCTTCCATATGAATTAATTTCTCAGATTCACTTTCTAAAAGTCTATCTACTGGAATACCAGTCCACATAGCAATAAGTTCTCCTATTTCTTTGGAACTCATAACCATTTTCAGATTTTCATCATCAGACTCACCATTTAAAGAAAATAATTCTTCTTCTAATTGAATTCTCTCTGATTTAATATCTGCAGCTTTTTCATAATCAGAAATTTCAACTGCTGCTAATTCTTCATCTTTTAATAGTCTCAATCTAGATTCTTTTTCACGAAGGGGGATAGGGTTAAGTTGAGCTTCGATCCTAATCTTACTAGCTGCTTCGTCAATTAAATCTACTGCTTTATCAGGTAATAATCTCCCAGAAATATATCTTTGACTAAGTTTTGATGCAGCTTCTAAAGCTTCGTCAAGAATCTTAACTTTATGATGAGACTCATATTTAGGACGAAGAGCTTTCAACATTTCTATACTTGTATGTACGTCAGGTTCATCAACAATAATTGGTTGAAATCTTCTTTCTAAAGCTGGATCAGATTCGATATATTTTCTATATTCATCTTCAGTTGTAGCTCCCAAGCATTGTAGTTCTCCTCTAGCTAAAGCAGGTTTCATCATATTGCTAGCATCTACACTCCCTTCTGCTGCTCCAGCACCTACTACTGTATGAATTTCATCAATAAACAAAATTATTTCGCCTTTTGACTGCTTTACTTCATCCATTACAGCTTTTAATCTTTCTTCAAATTCACCTCTAAATTTTGATCCAGCAACTAATGAACCGATATCTAAAGACAGGACTTTTTTGCCAATTAGTTCATCTGGTACATCTTGAGAATTAATTCTTTGAGCTAAACCTTCAGCAATCGCAGTTTTTCCTACGCCTGCACCTCCAATAACAACAGGATTATTCTTAGTACGACGAATTAAAGTTTGCATTACTCTAGAAATTTCTAAATCTCTCCCGACTATAGGATCTAATTTTCCGTCTGAAGCTAAAGAAGTTAGATCAATCGCATATTTCTCTAAAGATCTATACCTAGATTCTGATTTCTGATCTGTAACCCTATGTGCACCCCGTATTTTTTTGAGTGCTTTGTATATTTCTTCTGAGGTTACTGCGAACTCACTGAGTATTGATGAAGTTGATGGCATAGATTTATCAGCTAACGCTATTAAAATATGTTCCGTTGCAATAAATTCATCATTGAATCTTTTAGATTCTGAATCAGCTAATTGAAATAATAATCCCACAGTAGGGGTTTGATAAATCTGATTTCTCTGACCTCCTACTTTTGGTGAGGATTCTAAAAATTTATGTAAGTTTGCATGCAATACATCTAAGTTAACACCAAGCTCTTTAAATATTTCTGCAGGAACACCTTTTTCTTGTTCTATTAAAGCTAATAAAATATGTTCTGAATCTAATTGATTATGCCTATACCTCATTAATATTTGTTGTGCAGAATTAATTACTTCTTGCGCATGTTCTGTAAACCTATCGGGACCTAAAACCATTACTCACCTACCCTATATACAATAAACTTTCGTGTTCACATTATATCAATAACATTGATACGCATCAACTCAAGTTTTAGAAAATCCACTTTTTAGGTTACGATACTTTTAGAATGTTAATCGATATCCATACTCATACATACCCCACCTCAGACGATAGTAGCTTGTCCCCTGAAGAATTAATTATTCACTCAAAAAATCTTGGATTAGACGGAATTTGTATTACTGACCATGATGGATTTTGGGACCCTAAAGATGTAACACAATTAGGTAAAATTCATGATTTTTTAGTGATACCGGGATGTGAAGTCACCACTGAGGAGGGTCATATTTTAGTTTACGGCCTTGAAAAATATATTTTCGGCATGCATAAATCAGCGTTTGTTAAGGAATTAGTTGATGAAGCTAAAGGAGCTATGGTTATCGCTCACCCTTACCGACGAGTTTACCGAGAAAATGCCCCTCAAGATCCTGACACATACAATGAAATGATTGATAGAGGCTTAAGGAATAAAGCTTTTAGCCTAGTTGATGCAGTAGAAATTAAAAATGGACGAGGCACACTAAAAGAAAACGAATTCTCAAAAAACTTAGCATCTAAATTAAATATGCCAAGCACCGGGGCAAGTGATGCACATAAATTATCAGATATTGGCACTTACGCAACTTACTTTGAAAACAATATCAAGAACTTAGAAGATTTTATTTTAGCAATTAAATCAGGTAGATTTTATGCTACTAACGTAAAAGAATTTACTCTTCAAACTGCCAATTCATAAATTAGCATTTCAAAAGACAACTCTTCAGACATCTCACCTTTTCTTTCTCTAATTTCAGAATCTAAAATCATTTGATACATATCAATTAGACGGAATTCCGTTAATCGCGCTTCCAGCTCCAAAGTTTTCTGTAACGGATACCCAAAAAGCGAAATCTTGGGACCGATTTGAGCCGAATTAAATCCTTGAGATTTCAGAGATTTCACCATCAACACCAACCTGATCTGCCTTTCAATCATTCTTTTTATAAATGTAAATGATTGACCAGAATCAATTAAAGATCTTATAAGTTTTAAAGAGTGATTCACATTTCCATCTATAACAAAATCGACCAATTTGAAGATACTTTGCTCTTTGACATAAGCAACCAAATCACCTACGTCTTTATCAGTAATCATCTCAGAAGGCTTGTACATAGAAAGTTTTTGAATCTCTGAATCTAACAATCGCAAATCTGTCCCGACAGATTCGATTAACAAGCTTAAAGCTTTAGAATCAATAAATACTCCCAAATCATCAAATCTGCTTTTTGCCCATTCAAGTAATTCGCGGTATTTAAAATTCTCAAAATTAGTCTTTATTACTGAATCAGAAAGAAACTTAAAAATAGAATCAGTTTTTTTTAGTTCATTTTCTCTAAAAATCACAAAAGTAGATTCAGGAAAATTATCTATTTGAACAGACAAATTTTCCCAATCATAAGACTTATCACTTTTAATGAGATCTGACAAAAAATTAACCAAAACCACCCTGTAATTAGTCATAAAAGGAATAGTAGAACAGACATTAATTATTTCATCTAATGATGATGATTTAGCATCAATCTGTACAAAATTAACATCCATCAAATCAACAGGTTCTATATAGTTACGAATTTCTAAAATTTTTTTAGAAATTAAAAATTCATTCGCCCCATGTAATAAAACTGATGTATTTTTCATGATTCCAACACAATCAAAATTGATTTAAAATTAATTTGATTATAAATTAACTAATGGATTAATGTTATGAAATCTTTATTCTTGATAAAAAACTTTACTAAGTTATTTTTTGACAAAAGTATCCCTTTCAAACTAAAACTAATCCCTTTACTAGGAATAATTTACCTTATTTCACCCTTAGATTTTTTACCAGATTTCATACCATTACTAGGTTGGATAGATGACATTTTTATTATTGGATTATCCGTAATATTTTTTTTAACAAAAGCATTTCCTTACTTAAATAAAAAAAATGATGATCAAAACAAAAATGTAGTAGAAGGTGAATATAAGGTAGTGGATGATGATGAATAAATAAATAACCTGAGATTCGCTTTGGCTATGTTATAATTTCAGTCCACAAAAAATAGAAAATTAGGAAAAATTAATGGAAGTAGTATTTTTAACAGATGTAGAAGGAGTAGCACACGGCGGAGAAGTTAAAGAAGTTAAAAACGGCTTTGCAAGAAATTACCTAATTCCTCAACAATTGGCCGCCCCTGCAACTCACAATAACCTACAAAGAATCAAGAAATTAACCGAACAAGCCCAAGTTGATAGACTAAAAATCCTTCAAGACATGAAAGAGTTAGCATCTGCAATAAACGGTACTGAAATTGCTATACCCGTCCGTGCTGGAGCAAACGGAAGACTTTACGGATCAGTAACAGGCACAATGATAGCTGACGAGGTATCTATAATTACCGGCAGAACTTTAGAAAGAAGATTAGTTCAGCTTGATGACCCAATTAGAGATTTAGGAACATTTGATGTTCCTGTCAGATTACACCCAGAAGTCTCAGCACAAATTTCTGTAATAGTACATGCAGACGGCTCTGATCCCATTGCAGAGTTAGAAGAAGATCAAGATGATTCAGAATCTATTGCAGAACTGGAAGAAATTCAAGAAGCAGAAGAAGTTGAAGATCAAATTGACGACGATTCTAATTCAAACATCGAGACAGAAGACCAAGAAATATCATAATATCCTAATGCAAATCATTTGGATTAGGAGATTTCATGTACTCAAACAGAGTTCAACCTCATAACTCTGAAGCAGAAGATTCTGTTTTAGGATCACTACTTCTTGATGGAGATTCTTTAACAAAAGTTTCTTCATTCCTAAAATCAGAAGATTTTTTCTATGAGCGTAATAAACTCTGCTATGAAGCATGTATCAACCTCATATCTAGAAATGAAGCCATTAATCAAATTACAGTTGCACATGAATTAAGAATTCAAGGTCAATTGGATTTAATTGGTGGAATTGAAAGATTAAATGAACTCCCTGATATAGTTCCTACACCAGCACACATTACTCATTACGCTGAAATCGTACACAGAACTTCTGTAATGAGAAAACTGATTTCCACATCTAATTCCATAGCTGAAATAGGATTTGAAGGCAGTCCTGACATGGATAATTCACTCAGTAAAGCTGAGGAGCTGTTATTTCAAGTCAGATCTGATAGAGGATCACGAGATTTTTCAAGCCTTAGCGAAGTTTTAGATGTTTTTCTGGAAGAAACTACCCAAGGTCCTGATATCAACTCATTAGCTCCTGTAGCAAGTGGTTTTAATCAATTCGACGAAATTTTAGGAGGGGGACTTCAAAGATCAGACTTGGTTATTATTGCAGCACGACCAAGCTTAGGGAAAAGTAGCCTAGCCTTTAACATTGCAGCAAATGCAGCACTACAGGGCAACAATGTTGGCATATTTAGTTTAGAAATGAGCAAAGAACAAATTGCAGTAAGACTCTTATCAAGTGAGTCTGGAGTTGATAGCAGCAGATTAAGGCTTTCAGTAGTAAATGACGCTGAAATGCAAAAAGTTTTTGAGTCAATTGGAACTTTATCAGAAATACCGTTATACATTGACGATACTCCTTTTCAAACTATAGTCGAGATGCGCAGCAAGGCTCGAAGGCTACAGGCAGAACGTGGCTTAGACTTATTAATAGTTGATTATTTACAACTAATCAACGGAAATGGTGATTATCGATCTGGAAACAGAGTTCAGGAAATGGGCGAAATTTCACGATCTCTCAAAGGAATAGCAAGGGATTTAAATGTACCTGTAATAGCTTGCTCACAGTTAAGCCGTGCAATAGAGCAAAGGCCCGATCACAGACCATTATTATCCGATTTAAGAGAAAGTGGAAGCATAGAACAAGACGCTGATATCGTGTCTTTTATTCATAGAGAAGACAGGTATATAGACGAAGAAACCTGGGAAAAGAAAAACCCGGGACAACCTTACCCTGAAAACATAGCAGAAATAATAATTGCTAAACATCGTAATGGTAGAACTGGAAATATCAAATTATTTTTCCAAGAAAACTTGGTCAAATTTGAAAATCTAGCTTACTATCAACAAAATTAGAGGAATTTAATGCGATCAGAAGGATTCTCTGACAAAACTAAATATTTAGGGCTTCCAGTGACAATTTTCAGTGAAATTATTGAAAAAATAGAAAATATTACTGATTTTAAAATTTTATTAAGATTAATTTATTTAACTCAAACTAAAAAAGGCAAGTTTCAATTTTGTACAATTGATGAACTATTAGCCGACAGAATTCTGATGAGAACATTACAAAAAACATATCCTCAATCTGACAAAAAAGAAATTATTGAAAAGTCTTTTAATCAATTAATCAAATTAGAGCTAATAATCAAAATCTCTCAAAAATCTGACGATGAAAAAGCTTATTTCCTGAACACAAAATTCAATAGAAGTGTTGTAAATAAATTTTCAAATCATTCAATGGAAAAACTAGACCCTTGGGAGGGAGATGAATTTGTTTCAAATATTTTTGCACTTTACGAACAAAACATCTCTACATTAACTCCAATAATAGCTGAAAAATTACGAGAAGCAGAAGAAAATTATCCACCAGATTGGATACATGAAGCTTTCACTGAAGCTGTTAAAAATAACAAAAGAAATTGGGCTTATATCTCATCTATACTCACGAAATGGAATATACAAGGAAAATATAGTGCAGAACCTTCAGCAAATATTAGACAAACTAAAAGAATCTAATCCTTCATTAGACCCCTTAAATAGAACATCCGCTGAGATCACACCAGTGGTATTTGAATGTGATGAATGCCTAGACAAAGGGTGGCTTACATCAACAGTGCCTATTTGGCATGAAAACTTTGGGGATTTAATTGTTTGCCCTTCTTGTAAAAAAAGTAACCAAAATCCTGACATTATCAAAAAAAGAATTGAATTCAGCAATTTGGTTGAAATGAGTCATTTAACATTTGAGAAGATAAATACCTCGGGTAACTTAGAAGGGGAAGATAATGTTAAAAAATTTAGAGAGGCTTTAAAAGTTTCAAAAAAGTATGCTCAAAACCCATCTGGATGGCTGACTATTCAAGGACCAAACGGATCAGGAAAAACCTATCTAGCGGCTGCTGTTGGAAACCAATGTATTCAAAATGGTAACTCAGTACTTTTTATGTTTTTCCCAGATCTATTAGATCGATTCAGATCTGCATTCCAAAACACAGATTCTTTTATATATGACGACTTTATTGATCAAGTTCGCAATTATCCCATTTTAATACTTGATGGTATTTCCACTTCAAATAACACCCCATGGGCCTCAGAAAAAATATTGCAAATTTTAAATCACAGAAATTTAAAAAATTTACCCACTGTGATTACAACTTCTGAAAATATATACAATTTAGACCCATATTTACAAAGTAGACTAAACTCCAGTGAAACTAATGAATTAATCACAACTGGTAACTTAAAAACGCCATATTTTTCACGGTTTAATAATTTTGGACAAACACCAAAAAGTTATCAAGATTTATCATTTAAAAATTTCAATATTTATGGTGCACGAGGGAGTGCTGCACCCCAATCAGATGTAAGTAATTTAACTGCAGCGCTCAAAGCTGCTGAGGAATTTGTATCCCTGCCAAAAAATACATGGCTATGCTTTTGGAGCGATAAGACTACTGGAGTTGGAAAAACTCATTTAGCTGCAGCTATATCTAATGAACTAATCAAACAAAACATACAGGTATTGTTCTTCAGAACCTCCGACCTGATGGATTATATTCGAAAATCTTATGACTCTAGAAATAATCTTAACGGAGATACGATTTTTGAAGAAATCAAAGAAAGTCAAATTTTGATATTAGATGATTTAGGTAGAGGAACGCAGTCAGAATGGGCCAATGAAAAACTTTACCAGTTAATTGCTTATAGACATGATAATCGACTATCAACTATTTTCACTTCTCGAGACAACATACCTGAAGAGGCTGAAAAAGGTAGCGCTACTGATTCTAGAATCGCAGATCCTGCTATAGGAATCTGTATAGAAATTACAGCACCAAATTACAGACATTAAAATGATAAATTCTCAAAGTTGTATTTTTTGTGAAATTATTGCTGATATATCTCCAGCTAAATTTCACTATAGATCAGAAGATTTTGTAGTGTTTGAAAACAATTTAAATTGGCTACCAACTCAATTATTAATTGTTCCTACAAATCACTTAACTCAGTATGAATTGTGGAACTCTGGGGTACTTTTATCTAAAATGGGCAAATACGCAAATGATTTAGGTGAAAAATTATGCCCAAACGGTTATAGAATCCTCTCAAATTTTGGAGATGATGGCATGCAATCACAACCACACGCACATCTTCATTTATTAGGAGGAAAAAGACTGGGAATGTACATAGATTAAATTGTTAAGGGAATAAATATGGATAAAACAAATTTTGAAACCGGCTTCAGTATTGATACCTCTCAAATAAAATTTGGGGTAGGTATTACCCAAGAAGTTGGATTTGAGATGAAAAGACTTGGGGCTAAAAATGTCCTGATAGTTACTGACCCCAACCTTACAAATTCTGAACCTGTTGAAATATCTAAAAAATCATTAGAAGCTGAAAACATTTCTGTAACAATCTTTGATCAGGTTCATGTAGAACCGACTGATATTTCATTCAAAGAAGCTATTGAATTTGCATTAGAGGGTAATTTTGATGGCTTTGTGGCTGTTGGAGGAGGGTCTAGCATTGACACAGCAAAAGCTGCAAACCTTTACACATCTCATCCAGCAGATTTCTTAACATACGTTAACGCACCTATTGGATTAGGAACCCCAGTACCAGGACCACTCAAACCTTTAGTTGCTATTCCAACAACAGGTGGCACAGGTAGTGAAACTACAGGAGTAGCCATTTTCGATCTAATTAGCATGAAAGCCAAAACAGGAATTGCACACAGATACTTACGTCCAAATGTAGGCTTAGTAGACCCTAATAACTCAATCACTATGCCAAAAATGGTCCAAGCCTGTAGTGGCTTAGACCTTTTATCTCATGGATTAGAATCTTTTACTGCTATGCCATTCAGTATGAGAGAAGCTCCATCATCTCCAGAATTTCGGCCTGCTTATCAAGGATCAAATCCTATAAGTGATGTTTGGGCTGCCAAAGCAATACAAATGTGTTCAAAAAACATAGTATCTGCAGTGCACAATTCAAATGATTTTGATTCAAGAAGTGAAATGATGCTAGCAGCTACTTTTGCAGGAGTAGGATTTGGAAATGCAGGTTGTCATTTACCTCATGGAATGAGTTACCCCGTAGCTGGAATGGTCACCAACAATATTGTAGAGGGTTACCCCACTGATAAACCAATAGTGCCTCATGGAATGTCAGTGATTCTAAATGCACCTGCAGTTTTTAGATATACAGCCCCATCAAACCCGGAAAGACACTTGGAAGCTGCTCAATTGATGGGAGCTGACATCAAACATGCCAACTTAGAAGACGCTGGAGAAATATTAGCTGATACTATAATTAATCTTATAAAACAAATAGATATTCCAAACGGATTATCAGCTGTTGGGTTCAAAAGTAATGACGCAAAGGCTCTTGCACTTGGAGCTGCTCCACAACATAGAGTCATTAAACTTTCGCCTAGAAGTGTAGATGAAAAAGATCTAGAACAATTATTTTTGGATTCTATGCAATTATGGTAATGATTACTGATTAAGTTGTGAATCAGCCCATTTCAAAATTTCTGCAGTCTTTTGCCATCCTACGCAAGCATCAGTTATTGAAACTCCATATTCTAATGCGGAAGGATTATTACCTAATTTTTGTGCACCTGGATTAATATTACTTTCAAGCATAATTCCAACAATGGAATCATTGCCATTCACTCTTTGAGTAATTACATTCTCAAAAACCCCGGGTTGTTTTTCATGGTCTTTGTTTGAATTTGCATGGCTACAATCTATTACTAAACCTTTAGGTAAAGCATTTGAAGAGAGAGAATCTGTAGCTTGTTCAACTGAATCAGAATCATAATTAGTCCCACTTCTACCACCTCTCAACACCAAATGACCATCGGGATTGCCGTCCGTTCTCAAGACACAAACATGACCATCAGGTCCTGTACCAACATATGAATGACTTTGACGAGCTGCATTAATTCCATCTATAGCAGTTTGTAAACTACCATCAGTTGCATTCTTAAAGCCTACCGGAATACCTATAGCACTAGCCATTTGGCGATGTGTTTGACTTTCAGTAGTTCTGGCACCAATAGCTACCCAAGAGACTAAATCTTCTATGTAATGGGGAACAACAGGATCTAAAAATTCACTAGCTGCAGGCATTCCCATATCATTAATTTCTCTTAAAAGTCTTCTAGCTCTTTGTAAACCTTGAGGAATATCAAAAGTCTCATCAAGATTAGGGTCGTTAATTAAACCTTTCCAACCTACTGTGGTCCTTGGCTTTTCAAAATATACTCTCATAACCAAAAATATTTTTTCACTAAGTTGATCTCTCAAATCAACTAATCTTCTAGCGTAGTCTAAAGCCACTTCTTCATCATGAACAGAACATGGCCCAGTAATTATCAGTAATCTTTTATCCTCACCATTTAAAATATTATGAATAGTTTCTCTACCATTCTGAACTGTTTCAGATGCAGTTTCTGATCTAGGAAATCTATCCACTAATTCTAGGGGGCTAAACAAGTGTTTTGAAGAAAAACCCAATTCTTCAACATGACTTTTTTGGTTACTCATGAAAAAATATTATCCTTAATTGTCTTGGTATACTAAGTGTAATTATCGGAAAATAGTATACTTTAAGTACTGAATTTACTAAAGGATCAATATGCCTACCACTATGACTAGCGATGAAATCAGAGAATCGTTTTTATCATTTTTTGAATCTAAAAACCATTTAAAAGTTGCAAGCTCATCATTAATTCCAGTTGGAGATCCAACTCTACTGCTTACTATCGCTGGAATGAACCAATTCAAACCTTATTTTTCAGGAATACAAGAACCCCCCAATAGAAGATTAACCTCTTCACAAAAATGTTTTAGAACTCCTGATATAGACGAGGTAGGAGATGCTACACATAACACCATGTTTGAAATGTTGGGGAATTTCAGCATAGGGGATTATTTTAAAGAAGAAGTGATTTCATATGCATTGGAATTTTTAACAACTTCAATGGGATTACCAAAAGAAGATTTTGCAATAACTGTTCACCATACTGACGATGAGGCTTTAAATTTATGGGTACAAGCAGGAATTTCTCAAGATAGAATCTTTAAATTTGGAGACACAGACAATTGGTGGGGACCTCCAATTCACGGTGATGAAGGTCCGTGTGGACCATGCAGTGAACTTCATTATGATTTTGGCGAAAAAAATGGGTGTCTCAAAACAGACTGTCAGCCCAATTGCGAAAACATCATGGAATCTAACGAGAAATGTACAAGATTTGTAGAATTATGGAATCTAGTTTTCATGCAATTTTATCATCATCCATCAGGTGAAAGATCTCCTCTTCCTGCTCCCAGTATAGATACTGGAATGGGATTAGAACGACTTACAATCATTATGCAAAATGTTAAAACAATGTACGAGACGGATATATTTAAAAACCTCATCCAAAAAATAGAAAAATTAAGTGGCGTAACATATGGCCAAGACCTTGAGAATGATTATGCAATCAGAGGAATTGCTGAGCATTCAAGAAGTTGTACATTTTTAACCACTGACGGAGTTATTCCTAGCAACGAAGGCAGAGGATATGTATTACGAAGGGTAATAAGAAGAGCAATACGGCTAGCAAAAAAAATAGGAATTGAAGGCCAATTTTTAAAAGAATTATCAGCTGAGGTAACCAATAAAATGGGTGCAACTTATCCTGAATTAATTCAGCACAAAGAATTTGTTCAAACTGTTCTTCAGCTTGAAGAAGATAAATTTGAACAAGCATTTGAAAATGGATTTAACATGCTTCAGGGCTCAATAGAGAATATCTCACAATTATCAGGAGAAATAGCCTTTAAACTTTGGGACACTTATGGTTTTCCAATAGAAATGACTGAAGAAATTGCAATTGAAAATAATGTTTCAGTTGATTTAGTCTCTTTCCAAGTAGAAATGGAAAAACAACGCTCTAGAGCCAGATCTAAATCTCAGTTTAAAGACGACAATGCAAAACTAAGAACTTACGACAGCCTAGGAATTGGAAAAACGAAATTTTTAGGATACGAAACCACGACAAATAAATCTGTAGTAGTAGGCTTATTGTCCAATGATATTTCTGTAGGAAAAATCTCACAACCCGATAATTCTATAGAGATAATCTTACAAGAAACTCCCTTTTATTCTGAAGGTGGGGGACAAGTTGGTGACACCGGAAAAATCCTTACTCCCAATTGTGAAATTGAGATAACAGATACCCAACAAGCAATACCAGGTTTGACTGTACATTATGGAAAAATCCTTAATGGAAGTCTTTCAGTAGGCGAAAATGTTTCTGCTGAAGTAGACTCTCAAAAGCGAATCAATACTGGCAGAAATCATACCGCTACTCATATGCTACATGCTGCACTCCGTGAAGTTTTAGGAGATCATGTGCGCCAAGCAGGTTCTCTAGTTACTCCCGAAAGATTAAGATTTGACTTCAGTCATTTTCAAGCATTAACTGAAGAAGAATTATGGAATGTTCAACATTTAGTAAATCAAAAAGTTCGCCATAATGCTCAAATTATTAAAGATGAAGATACATATTCAGAAGCTATCCGAAGAGGAGCTTTGGCATTCTTCGGTGACAAATATGAAGAAAATGTGCGCTTAATTGAAATTTCAAATGGTAATACTTTTAGCTTTGAAGTATGTGGCGGCACACATGCTTCACAAACTGGAGAATTAGGTACGGTCATAATTCTAAACGAATCTAGTATTGGTTCTGGTATGCGAAGAATTGAAGCGGTAAGCGGTGAGGCTGCTGAAAAAATGATTTGGGAAAAATCAATCACTGATTCGAAAATTTCCCAAATACTTCAAACTAATCCTGCTCAAATTGAAGAAAGAGTTTTATCTCTTTTACAACAATTAGAACAATCTAATCATGAAAAAAGTAAATTAGAGTCCGAATTATCAATCCTATCAGCTCAAAGACTTTTAAATGAAACATATGAAATTAACGGGTTTAAACTGATATCCTCAATGACTCAAGCATCTTCACAAGAAACACTTAGAAGTATGGGAGACTGGCTCAAAGATAAAATTAGCAGCGGTGCAGTTTGCCTAGGTGCAGTGATCAATGACAACCCGATAGTTATAGTTATGGCAACAAAAGATATAATTGAAAAAGGAGTAAACTCTTCAGATATAGCTAAAAAAATCGCATCCATACTAGGAGGAGGTGGTGGTGGTAGACCAGATTCAGCTCAAGCAGGAGGGAAAAACACAAACAAACTTAACGATGCAATTTTATTAGTACCACAAATCATCCAAGAACAATTAAATGCTAAATGATCAACAACCTATATTAGCTTTGGATGTAGGTGAATCCAGAATAGGAATTGCAATTAGCGATCCAACTAAAACGTTAGCTTCTCCAGTTAAAACAATTAAAACAATTAATGCATTAAATGAAATTATTGAATGCATAGATAGAAATAACGCATCTTCAATTCTAATTGGACTTCCATATTTACCTTCAGGATTAAAAGGAACCCAGTTTAAAAAAACCCAAACATTTATCAAGGAAATTTCTAGTTACACAAAAATCCCCATAATCACCATTGATGAACGATTTTCTACTATTGAAGCCAAAAAGAAAATATTAGAATCAATAAATTTAAATAAATCAAAGAGGTCTAAGAAAACAATTCCTAAAGATTTAATTGACTCTGCTTCAGCTACAGTAATCCTTCAATCGTATTTAGATAATTTATAAAAAAGAATCTAACCCTCTACGCCATGAGACTGTAAATAATCTATTGCAGCTTGAACAGTAGTGATTCCTTCAGCGTCTTCGTCTGATATTTCGATTTCTACATCTCCATCAGAAAATTCTTCTTCAAATGCCATAATTAATTCAACCAAATCTAAAGAATCTGCGTTCAAATCATCTGTAAACGAAGCTTCTGGAACTACCTCAGATTGATCAATACTTAATTTATCTGCTACGACAGCTTGTACTTTCTCTAAAAGTGACATGTGTTACCCCCAATATTAATTATTTTTTAAATATGAGCCAAGGACACCATTTACAAATTTTGATGAACCTTCAGACCCAAAAACTTTTGCTAATTCTACTGCTTCATTAACCACAACTGCAGATGGAGCTTGTTTTACCCAAATTATCTCCGCAAGAGCCAATCTAAGTATATTTCTATCTACTGTAGGTAATTGGTCAATCGGCCAAGTAGGCGCGTTATGACTAATTATTTGATCAATATCAGATTGATTGTCTTGAAATTTTTCAATAGTATTTTTCAAAAATTGTGTTGCTTCATTTGAAAAAACTGAATTATCAAAAATCCTAGACACTAGTGGAACTATATCATGATCCACAAGATCATATTCACACAAACATTGCAAAATCACTGTCCTAGCATGAGATTTTGTGTTCACATTTTCCAAACTGATCACTTTAACTATTCTTTAATTCTCTAATGGAAGCTAAATCAGAGACATTATAAGTATTCATTTCTTTATTAATTTTTTTAACCATTCCGCTTAAAGCTCTTCCCGGACCAATTTCATAAAAATCTGTAACCCCTTGGTCAATCATATACTCAATTGTTTGTCGCCAATTCACACATCCAGAAATTTGTGTAATTAATTCATCTTTTATATCAGAGGAATCATAAATAGGTTTTGCACTACAATTTGCAATTATAGGTACCGTGGAATTAAAAAATTCAACACTCTCAACAGCTGCAGCTAAACCATCTTTTGCAGGCCCCATTAAACCAGAGTGAAATGCTCCGCCTACATTTAAAGGAATTACACGTTTCGCACCTTTTTCTGAAGCCATATCCATAGCAGTTTGGATTTTTTCTTTTTCCCCACTTATCACGATCTGCTCTTGGGTATTTATATTAGAAACATATGTACCTGAAGATTCTGCAATTTCAATAATATCTTCTTGATTCATTCCTAATATAGCAGCCATTGTTCCAGGATTTTGGTCACATGCAAGTTGCATTAATTCGCCACGCTTTTGAACGAGAAGAGATGCTTCAGAAACTGATAAAACACCGGATGCAGCCAAAGCAGAGTATTCGCCTAAACTATGCCCAGCCATCATAGAAGGAGAAGACAAAAAAGACTCTCCAAGTTCCGATCGCATAGCATGCAAACAAGCCAAACTAACTGCCATAATAGCAGGTTGTGCATTTATAGTTTCCCTTAATTCATCTTCAGGTCCTTCAAACATAATTTTAGTAAGAGATCTACCTAAAGACTGATCGATAGAATCAAATATTGTTTTTGCTACATTTGATTCTTTATAAAGCTCTAGTCCCATTCCAACAGCTTGTGCCCCTTGACCGGGAAATAAAAATGCATATTTTGTTTGCTGATTCATTCTAAAACCTATACCCCTGATTGGGTTTCTTCATTTGTTACCACTTCACGACCTGCATACTTTCCACATTTAGTACAAGCTCTGTGTGGAATTACCATGCTATCGCAACCTGGTTCAGCACACTTTGAAAATGTTACTTTTTTCATTCCATTATGCGCATTTCTTCCACCTTTACGCTTTTTAGAATGTTTTTTCTTGGGTAATGGAGGCATATCTTTTCCTTTCTATATTTCTATTATTAAATCAATCATTTTTTAGAATCTAACAAATTTACTAAAGGCGCCCATCTAGCATCAATTTGCTTAGTATTACAATCACATTTATGTATGTTCAAATCCATACCACACTTTACACATAATCCCCTACATTGAACAGTACATCTTGGAGAAAATGGGATTTTCATAAAAGTATACTGAGACAACGCCTCTTCTAAACTTATTATGTTGTCAGCATCAATCCTGAAAGGTTGATCCTCTGGCTGGACATGAATAATTGAATTATTTTTCATATCAATATAAGGAAAAAATTCTTCTTCCATATTTATATCAAATTGAATTTCAAATTGATTCAAACATCCTCCACAAGCTAATTCTATTAACACTACAGTGTCTGCACTTACCCATATACCTTTGTCTGTTCTTATAAAAACAACCTTACCAAAAACATCTGCTTGACGATTCATTTCTTCCACAAAAAAAATATCATCAATAGTTTCCATGGATTTAAAACCACTGCATTCTTTTAGCAAACCCGCAACGTTATAATTCATTTAACCCTATTAATTTTATAAGACCACAGTTGAAAATTTTCCCATGTATCATTTTAAGGGTCAAGCAACATTGATTATTCATGTAGATTAGATTAAGTTAGTCAGGCAAAGATTTAAAGGTATAACTTGTAGAATGAATGAAATTTATGACGTAGTAGTAGTGGGGGCAGGAAACTCAGCTTTATGCGCTGCCTTAGCTGCAAAAGAAGCTGGCGCGAAAACTTTAGTATTAGAAAAAGCCCCTGAACACCTCAGTGGAGGGAATTCATATTTTACTGGAGGGCTATTCAGATTTGCTTATACCGGAATAGAAGATATCGACAAACTAATTGATGGACTTTCAGAAACTGAAAAATCTAAATTAGACGTAGGCAGTTACTCAGAGTCTGAATTCTACTCAGATGTTATGAGAGTCACAGAAGGTCTTTCTGATTCAGACTTGTTACAAACATTAACAAGTAATTCTTTTAACACTATGGAATGGATGAAAAAACAAGGTGTTCCATGGATACTTGCATACGGGAGACAATCTTACGAACATGAAGGAATTCGCAGATTTGTTGGCGGACTTATTGTAGAGGCAGTGGGAGGTGGAAAAGGATTATCTGACTCACTGTTTGAGATTGTAAAGAAGTCCGAAATAGATATTAAGTATCAAAGTTCAGCTACAGAAATTTTACAAAGCGATAACGGCGAAATCAGTGGAATTAGAATTAAATCACCTCAAGGATACCAAAACATTTCTTGCCATTCAGTTGTATTAGCATGTGGAGGATTTGAAGCAAATCCAGAAATGAGAACCCGTTACCTTGGCCCAGGATGGGAATTAGCTAAAGTACGAGGAACACAATTTAATACCGGTGATGGAATCAATATGGCATTAGATATTGGAGCCCAATCAGCTGGGCATTGGAGCGGATGCCATTCTGTAGCATGGGATTTAAATTCACCCTCTTACGGAGATAGGAATATCGCTGACTTATTTCAAAAACACTCATACATTTTTGGTGTAATTGTCAATGTCAACGGAGACCGATTTGTAGATGAAGGAGCTGATTTCAGAAATTATACTTACGCAAAATACGGAAGAGAAATATTAAATCAACCCCAGAGAGCAGCGTTCCAAATTTTTGATCAAAAAACCACACACTTGCTTAGAGACGAATATTTTATTAATCAAGTCACAAAATTTGAAGCGGATTCTATTAATGAACTAGCACTTGGGTTAGACATTGATCCTGAGGGCTTAAAAACAACAATAAATGAATTCAACAATTCTGTACAAGATGGGGAATTTAATCCTACTATCTTAGATCAAAAACATACTGAAGGCATTACTCCTCCAAAATCTAATTGGGCCCAAAAAATAGATCAACCTCCATATACTGGATATGCTGTAACTTGTGGAATCACATTTACTTTTGGTGGCCTTAAAATTAATTCAGACTCACAAGTAATAGACAATGCTGACCTCCCAATAGTAGGTCTTTATGCATCAGGAGAAATAGTAGGAGGAATTTTTTATAATAATTACCCGGGTGGATCCGGATTAATGAATGGTGCAGTATTTGGAAAAATTTCTGGCGACAATGCTGCCAAATTTGCTTTAAACAAAAAATAATCTAAGGAGAAAAAAATGAATGGCGACCAATTAATGGCTCAAATTCTGAAAAAAGAAGGAATCGAATGGATTTCTTGCTTCCCTGCACAAACTTTAATTGAAGCTTGTTCTCAAGAAGGCATACGCCCAATACTCTGCCGACAAGAAAGAGCAGGAGTAAATATGGCAGATGCATACAGCAGAATAAATAACGGGAATAAAATAGGTGTCTTCACCATGCAACATGGCCCTGGGTCTGAAAATGCTTTTGGTGGAGTAGCTCAAGCTTATGCTGATAATGTACCAATGTTAATTATTCCTGGTGGATATACTGAAAGAAGAGTTGGCGTACATCCAAATTTCGATTCTGTTCCCAACTACCAACATATTACAAAATGGGCTGGAAGAATAAATACAGTCGAAAGAATTCCCGAAATGGTTAGTAGAGCATTTACTCAGATTAAAAACGGTAGACCGGGACCAGTTTTATTAGAATTACCAGGCGATGTTGGTAAGGCTGAAGTACCTTCAGATATAGAAGATTACCAAGTCACTAGACAGTACAAAACTGCTGCTGCGTCAGAAGACGTGAGAGACATAGTAACTGCGTTACTAAAAGCACAAAAACCCATCATAAATGCTGGACAGGGAATTTTATATGCCGAAGCGTCAGATGAATTAATTGAATTTTCTGAGCTAGTTAACGTTCCAGTAATGACAACTTTGGCAGGGAAAAGTGCTTTTCCAGAAGATCATGCACTTGCACTAGGAACAGGAGGAAATACTGGCACATTGATGGTAGACCGATTTCTTCAAACAACAGATTTTATCTTAGGGCTAGGTACAAGTTTTGTGATTAACAATTTCACAGTTCCAATGCCTGAAAAAGTCATTAAAGCTCAAGTAACAAATACTGCAGAAGACATTAATAGAGACTACAGAGTACAGTACGGAGCAGTTGGAGATGCAAAACTAGTATTAAGGCAATTAATAGAAGAAGCTAAATCTCAATTAGGGGAACATGGACGAGCTGATGTGAATGGTGCAAAAGATGAAATAGCAAAAATCAAAACTGAATTCATGAATGAATGGATGCCCAGACTTACTTCTAATGAAACACCTATGAGTCCGTACAGAGTATTTCACGAAGTTATGAATACAGTAGACCCTAGAAACACTATTATTACCCATGACTCAGGATACCCTAGAAACCAATTAGTTCCTTTTTGGCCGGCATTAACACCTAGATCTTATATAGGTTGGGGTAAATCCACTCAATTAGGATATGGGCTTGGGTTGGCATTAGGAGCAAAAGTTGCAGCCCCTGACAAAACTGTAATTAATGTTATGGGTGATGCAGCATTTGGAATGTCAGGCTTAGACTTAGAAACCGGAGTAAGATCAGAATTAGGAACCATCACTATAGTTCTTAATAACGGAGTGATGACTCATTATACTGACCATTTCCCTCATGCTACTGAAAACTGGAAAAGTAATGAATTGGGTGGAATATATTCTGATACCGCAACTAGCCTGGGTGCTCACGGTGAAAGAATTACAAACCCTAGCGAAATTAAACCAGCAGTCGAAAGAGCTTTGGAAATCACCGCTTCTGGTCAGCCAGTCCTTTTAGAAATGATTACGAAAGAAGAAGAAACAATTTCTACTTACGGAAAATAATTAAAAAGAACTATATCTACACCGTTAATCCTAAATTAGCGGTGTAGATTGGTTGAAACCCTATTGGCCTAAACTTCATTTTATGTTGTTGTAATCCATGAAGACCCAAATCACTAGCATCATTAACAAATTCAAATTGATCCAACTCACAAAACACACGCCAACGCAAAAATTCTGATAAACCCATAATATTTAT
>CAJWPE010000017.1 GCA_913045625.1 uncultured Chloroflexota bacterium
TATATCTGCAATCCTTCTATTACTAGCAGCATCAATCTCTATCAAGTCAATGGCACGTCCAATCGATATGTCATTACACATTTGACATTCATCACATGGATCACCTTCATTTGGGGTTAGACAATTAATTGCTTTAGCCAAAATTCTTGCTGTACTGGTTTTACCTGTCCCTCTGGGTCCACAAAACAAATATGCGTGTGCAAATCTAGAAGAATCCACTGAATGTTTCAATGTTTGAGCTATATGATCTTGACCAACAAGGTCATTAAGAGTTGAAGGTCTCCATTTTCTATACAAAACTTCAGGCATTATTTTTCACCAAACTAATTATTGAATCAGTTATATAATTCATCTCTAATTCTTCATTGTCATTTTCATGGTCGAAGCCTAACAGGTGAAGGATTCCATGAGCAACTAATTTCATCAACTCATCTACTAAATCGACGTTATTTTCAACTGATTGTCTACAAGCCTGAGGAAATGAAATTACAATATCACCTAAATAATTTTGGAAGTTTTCAGGTAAAACGAATTCTTCTTCAGTTAAGCCTTCACGTAAATCCAATTTATCTCCGTAGTATTGACCTTCAAAATCATTTGAAAAAGACAATACATCGGTAACTTGATTCAAACCTCGGTATTGATAATTTAAATTCTGTACGTGGGAGTCATCACTAAAATATACAGAAACGCCACTTTCTTGAATTTCTAAATAGTTAAAAGTTTCAACAGCAACTAAATACAACTTATCTTGGTGGATCTCAAAGGTATCGTCAGAAACATCAAAATTAATGTTAATGTCGTCCATCTTACCTCACTAAGAAAAAATAATAGTCTTAACCTAATCACAAATAGCTAAATTTGATCCAAATTGATTAGTTCTGACTTTATGAATATTTCCTAAGTGTAAAAATTCAACTTCATACCCTATGAGTTTTGACTCTTCAGATGATTCTGCAGATACACAACCCAATGAATTATTTGGCCATTCAACTAATTCAGAACTTAAAAATGTAATATCAGGCTGATCAACTTGTAAATCAGAGGCTAAATACCAAGCAGCAGAAACTTCAGCACATTGTGAGCTAACATCAACTGAGTCGTTTGAATCTGTGCCATCAGAAGATTTGGATGCTACATCTACTGCATTCTGTATATTAGAAAATACAGAAGCAAATTCTTCAGGTCCCATCACTGTAGTTGTATCTGTAGACAAGATACTTTTCGAAGCTTCAAGAGAACGTTGAAATGAATAAAATTCAGGGTCTTGTTCAAGAGCATCAGCAAATACTGATGTTGATTCAGCATCACCACAACCAGTAATTATCCTACTATCTCTGTTAGCGTTAGCTAGAATAATAGTAGCTTTCCTATCTGCATCAGCTCTTACTTGAGCATCAATTTCATTACCTTCAGCTCTTTCTTTATCAGCTTTTCTTTGTCTTTCTGCCCTCATTCTAGAATAAACACTTTCAGCTATTTCTGAAGGGAAATCAGCTCGTTTAATTCTTACATCAACTACTGTAATACCAAATTCTTCTAATTGTGGAGAAACTGATACCAAAACAGTATTCATTATCTGATCTCTTTGAGTAGTAATAATTTCTGATTGATTGTGACTAGCTACTTCACTTCTCAATTCGGAAGATATAATTCCAATTGCTCTATCAGCAGCAGCTTGTTCGTTACCTAATCTTTCTCTAAATAAAGCTGGATCTACAATCCGACCTCTAGCGTATACATCAATAATCAACCGTTTTTTATCTTTTGTAAGTAAAGAATCAGGTTGAGCATCAAAAACTAATAATCTTTTTTCATAACGCGTAACTGATTCAATAAATGGTGTTTTGATATTCAATCCAGGTTCAGTTATTTCTGAAGTAATTTCACCAAAACGAGTAACAATTGCAACTTCTGTTTCATCTACTGAAAAAAAGATTTGCGGCAACATGATCACAAGAGCAACTATTAGAACAATAATTATTGTAGTTATAAATTTCATTTATTCACCAACTCCTTGAGTAGGAACAGGAATCACATTGTTAGATTCTGGATTTACTAAAATAACTTGACTTGGATCTCCTAAAACCTTATTGATGTTAGGAAGAATTTCTTCCATAGCCTCTAAGTACATTCTTTTACGAGTAATATCTTTTGATTTTGCATATTCTCGTTGAATCGCCGTAAATCTTCCAGCCTCACCATTAGCTTCTGCAATTTTTCCCTGCCTAAAACCTTCTGCATCTTGCAACCTTTTAGAAGATTCACCCCTAGCAGCAGGCAATACACTTTCTTTATAAGCATCAGCCAAATTAATTATTCTAGCTTTGTCTTCTTTAGCTCTAACAACATCATCAAAAGCATCTTTAACTTGTTCTGGTGCAAACACATTCAATAATTTAACTTCTCTTATATTCAACCCAGACTGATAGTAATCTAATATTTCTTGTAACTTCTGTTTTGTTGCAATTTCAACTTCTTGTTTTTTATCAGTTAAAACATCATCAATTGGACGTCCACCAACTACTTGTCTAAGAGAAGTTTCGGTCGCATCTTTTAGGGTAGTACCGTCTGGAGAAACTACTTTATACAAATAATCTTTAATATTTTTAATATCATATTGAACTGTTAATTGAACGTCTACCAGATTTGGAGCCTCCCCAGGTGCCCCCAGCTCATCTGGATCTCCCGTAATCATAAGAGATTCGTCAAGAACAGGGACATCATTTCTAACTCCCAATTCCAATTTTCTGATTATATCTACTTGGACAACATCTCTGTTCCCAATTGGAGATGGCCACCACCAAGATAACCCAGGACCAACTTCTTGAGAATATTTACCAAACATCTTTAATGCTGCTTTTTCACCAGGTTGAACAGTAAAAACACCTGTAGCTAGCCAACCTGCAATAACAACAGCTATTATTAACAGTAGTACAACAGGACCAATCCCCTTACCTGTCCCACCAAATCTTCCAAAAACTTTTTTAAATTTTTCTATGATTTGATCAATATTAACTTGTGGGTCATCTTGTCTATACATAAAAACCTCATGCCTTTATCAAATGTTATCACAGTGAATACTCAGGATCATTAAAAATTATTTAAATAATCCTAAAAATCTATCTTCGTAAAAATTATAAACACCCCATTTATCTAATTCTTGTTTTAGGACATCTACACTACCTCCCATCAAAACAGATTTAAACATCTCTTCAATTTGACTTACAACAACAGTAGGCAGATTCCCATATTTTTCTACAGGATCTAATAATCCAGCAGACATAATTTCCTGAGAATTAAAAGAAAGTGAAGATGCTGTATATTCGTAAATAAATTTTAAAAGAGCTACATCCCAAAATTCATCTACTCCCACAATCACAACTGACAAATTATGATTCTTTTTACTCAAATCTTGAGAAATTCTTTGTGCAATTTCAGTTGGAATTCCTCCAACAATTTCTAAATTATCAGGATGATTAGAATATTGATACATTATTGCGGGACTATTCGGACCGTATTGAAATGAGACGGATTCCATATACTCGTAAGCATTTTTACTAAATCCTGAAATATTTAAAGCATAATTCGGAGTAATAACATGTGGTTGATTCGCTTTAACTGTTCCTGTTCTCAAAACACCCTCTAGTTCTTTTTTAGAAGGATCAAATGCGGTATATACCGGCTCAGTAACGATAAAATAATCTATATTCGTCACCCCAAAAGTTGCCAAGTGTTGTTGTGGAAATTTAACCACATATGTCTGCTCTATCGCTTTATGCCAATCAACCATTATTCACCTTAATAAAATTGTAAACTAAAATTTAATCATCTTTATATTTTCTAGATAAAGAAAAAAGTAAAAACATCAAAGCCCCTGATAAGACTACCAAATAATCAGAATTAAATTGATTGGGTTTAGCGTTACAACTGGCACTAGAAGATTCTACTTCCTCATTTGTTTTTTGAACTGTAGGTTCATCAGATTGATAAGTATTTTTTATTTGTGATGATCCTGCTTGAGGAGTCAATGAGTATAAGGAAATAGAGGGAAGCGGTTTTGGAGTAGGGACTGAATATTTTTCAGTTTGAACATACAAAGACACTCCCAACTCTGATCTCCACAAATTCTCTAGCTGAACCTTAGATTGTCCATATGTTTGTTCTATTGCTGAATCCAAATTTGTTGAAGTTTTAATAGTAGCCAGTAATTCTTTCATTTTATTAACGCCAAATTCATTAATTAAAAAATTAATAAAAGACTCGGCTTGTCCATAAAAAAGTAATTTATCTTGAGAGGTCCCAGGTTGTCCTGAGAACATCGTTAAAGGTAATAAATCATCATTCATTATTGCCATATCTAAAGCATTATTGAAACTAAAACTAGGATAAATATTTGCGTATTCAGCTAAGCCTTCATGTAACCATGAAGGTACAGAAACAATGCCATCTGTAGACCTGTGAACTAATATATGGGTCATTTCATGTGAAGCAGTACCTAAATAATCCGAACTTGAGGCTAAAACTAAAAGTGTCCCAATAGTATTAAATGCCATACCTTGAGTAATCAGCTCACGTCGAATAGTTTCACTTTCTGGAGGTAATCCCCCAATCATTTCAAGAGGATTGTTATATACAGTCACTGATATTGGAGATTTCACATATTCTCCAAAAACAGGTCTCATTTTAGTAGCAGTCTCCTGAATAGCTTGTAGAATTTTTGTAGCTCTATCTCTCATTGGTCCATGGTAATAGACTACAAACCCATCTTCTTCAATGAAGTCCCAAGTAAAATTAATATCGTGATACACGAATTCAAATATTTCTGAAAGAAATTCATCTCCTAAGTAATTATTAATTTTAAATTGATATTTAATAGTAGTACCAGGAGGTATATATGTTGGGCTAGAATTTGTATACCAAAAAAGACTAGTTAACACTTGTTCAGATTGTTCAAATTCGAAATATTTATAAATCCCAATATCATTTTCACCTTTCCAAACATTCATTGAAATATCTGTGATGTCAGAAGTAGAAGTAACATTTAAATCAACTTTAAAACCTAATGGAAATTGATTCTCAATTTCATGACTTTCCAATTGAATATTTGATCTACTCTCAGCGTTTAATGATGAAAAGGATGGGTATATAGAGATAAAAAAAAGTAGGCAAAAATAAAATAATTTAATTTTGTAATTTTTCATAAGTACTTAAAAGTCTCTGGATGATAGTAAACAATCCTAATATTATTATAGTAGATAAGATTAACAAAAGAGCTAAACTCGACCATTGGAATATACATATTCCAATACTTAACAAAACTACTCTCTCAGGACGAGTCATTATTCCTTCCTTACATTCAACTCCCAAAGATTCAGATCTAGCTCTCATATAACTTACAAGGAGAGATACAATGAGCGATAAAAATACCAAAACACTAATTAAATCACACCTAAAACCAGTCAATTGACAGTTGTTAAAAACAGAAAATACAAACACTCCAAATAAAACTAATGATTCTTGTATTCTGTCTACAACAGAGTCTAAAAAAGCACCAAAACTAGAATTTTTACCAGTTTTACGAGCAAGAGTCCCGTCAATCAAATCTAAGCACGAACCAGCAAAAACAACTATTGCCCCGGTAAAAAGTGCTCCCAAAGATATCAATACACTGCCAACTAATACAATTATCAAACCAACTACAGTAACAAAATTTGGCGTAACACCAAACTTAATCAGCAATTCTGAAATGGGGCTCTCAAATATTTTGTAAGTAATTTTTCTTAATCTATCTCTAATTTAAATTCTCCTTTCCAAAATCAATTCTCGATAAAAACTCAAAACATCTCTTGAAACTAAATTCCAATCATATTTTTGTACTGATTTTAGACCATTAGCGCCTAATTGTTTTCTTAATTTTTCATTATTAATTAACATTTCTAAATTTTTTTGCAGGCTAGAAACATTCTTTGGGTCTGATAACAAACCTTGATTCATATGTTGTACAACATTTTTATAACCTTCAATATTACTAGCAACTAAACAAGTCTCTGATCTCATTGATTCTAGTAAAACTATTCCAAAACTTTCTTGCCCTGTAGAAGGTGCGCAAAAAATATGAGCTTTATCAAATAAATTTTTTTTCTGCAATTCAGTTACTTCACCTAAAAATATTATGTCCACAGGATTCCTAGAAGATAAAATCTTCTGAGATTCTCTATCTAATTCTCCTCCCCCAGCTATCAATAATCTAATATTTCCATATTTTTGTTTAAGATTTAAATAAGCTTGAATCAAAAAAAATAATCCTTTCCGTTTTTCAAATCTCCCTACAAAAAGAATGTTAATTTTTTTATCATCAATCAAATGAAATTGATCTTCTATTATCTCCTCAGTTAAATCTATACCATTTGGAATAATTTTATAGTCTGATTCGAGGAATTTATTAATATAGTTTTTTGCTGAATCAGAAACAGCTATTTTGCCATCTAAATTATTAAAAAAAAAACGTAAAAACTTATCAGGCAAAAATCTATACATTGATGATCCTTCAAATGAATGGAAGGTGGCAACACGTACAGAATCTTTTTGGATTTTCGGATGAATTGCTCCTAAAGTAATAGCTCCTCCAAATGGTTCATGTACATGAATAATATCGAAAAAATGTTCCGACAAAAATTTCTGGATTTGAAAATACGTTTTTAACGATAAAGATACTCTTGCTATTGATCCTCCAATTTTTAATGGAATTGATTTTCCAAATGGAATCAACCAATCCGGAGCAGAAGGAATATCTCCACTAAAAGGAGCTATGATTTTGCTATGTAATCCTTTATCAACTAATTGATGATGTAAATTAATCACGTGAGAATTTACACCCCCATGATAATTAAAATCATATGGGGAAAGAATAGCCACCCTTAAGGAATCTGACATTAATCACACTATAGTCTAGAAAGGTATTGCTGCTCAATATCTATTCCAACTAATCCACTGTATGCGTTCAATAATCTTTTAGTAATTGGAGCGGGAACTTCACCATCTCCCATTACTGAACCATTTACTGAAAACACAGGGCATATACAAAAACTTGTAGAGGTTACAAAGGCTTCGTCAGCAGTATATACATCATATAAATCAATATCTGTCTCTAATGTTTCATAACCTAATTCTGCAGCTAATTCTAAGGTAGTAGACCTACTTATACCTGCTAAGACATATTGTTCCTTGGGAGTAATGACTTTCCCGTCTTTTACTATGAAAAAATTACTTCCAGGCCCTTCACACAAATTACCATTCATATCCAATAATATTGGCCATGCATTAGGATCTACACTAGTAACTTCAAATTCAGCTTGAACCAAATTTGCGTAGTTTTGAATTTTTGCTCTAGGACTTAAAGCTTCAGGTGGAGTTCTTCTCACAGAAGGTACAACAACGGGCATCCCATTTTTGTAATAATTAGCCCTAGATTTAAATGGAAGAGGAACTGTTTCCAAAATTATAGTAGGCACCTCACCGTCTGAAGTAGTAATTCCACGACTCACTCTTTGAGTGACCCAATAATCATCATCATCAGAAATTAAAGGTAAATTTTTATTCAAAAGCTCCATAGTAATTTCTGCCATCTGATCTTTACTCATACCGGGAATTAATCTTGCATATTTCAGTGATTGATAAAACCTGTCTAAATGCTCTGAAAGTTTAAAAATTTTGTGTCCAAAAGTTCTTGTAGTATCAAAAACTGAATAGCCCTGTAAAAAGCCTCTGTCTCGAATTGAAATTACAGCATCTTTTTCAAGTACGAAGTCACCATTCACATAAGCAATTCTATCTTCACTCATTAAAACCTCCCTTTATCCTTGTCCTGTTTCTCCACCTGATATAAATTCTTCTAACAATTCTCTAGCTTCATCATCAGTATATTGGATCAATGGTGATTTCATAAAATATGAAGATGGAGCAGTGATTGGTCCACTGAGCCCTCTGTCTTTTGCAATCTTTGCACATCTTATAGCATCAATTACTACACCTGCAGAATTTGGACTATCCCAAACCTCTAACTTCAGTTCCATGTTTAATGGCACATCTCCAAAACTTTTCCCTTCCATTCTGATGTAACACCATTTTCTGTCACTAAGCCATGGAACATAATCACTAGGGCCCACATGAACATCTCTATCTGGAATAAATTCATCTACTTGAGAAGTGACTGACTGAGTTTTAGAAATTTTTTTAGAATCCAACCTGTCTCTATCTAACATATTCATAAAATCTGTATTTCCACCAAAATTCAATTGATATGTCCTCAGCAGTTCAACCCCTCGGTCCATAAACAATCTTGTTAATACTCTATGTACAATAGTGGCTCCAACTTGCGACTTAATATCATCACCAATAATAGGTGCCCCTGCTTCTCTAAACCTGTTTTGCCAATAGTCATTCTCACCACTCGCTATAAAAACAGGAATACAGTTAATGAAACCACATCCAGCTTGTAAAACTTGCTCAACATACCATTTAGTAGCTTCTTCAGAACCAACTGGCAAATAATTAATTACTACATCTACTTCTCTCTCTTTGAGAATTTTCGCTATATCTACTGTTCCATCATCTGATTTTTGCACCAATTCTGAAGTGTATCTACCAATGCCATCATGAGTCATTCCTCTTTCCACTGGAACATTTAGATTAGGAACATCTTGAAATTTAACTGTATTATTAGGCTCAGAAAAAATAGCTTCTGACAAGTCTTTTCCAACTTTATTTTGATCAACATCGAATGCAGCCACAAATTTAATGTCTCCGATGCCATATTCTCCCAAAACGGGATGCATTAACCCGGGAATAGTCTGTCCAGAGCTAGCATTTGAATATTTGTGAACACCCTGAATTAGTGATGAAGCGCAATTCCCCACACCTATGATAGCAACTTTTATCTCGTTCAATATTAATAGACTCCTGAAAATTAGGTACAATACTTTTCTGTAAATTCAGAAAAATCTAATTAATTAAACAGTAAAAATTTGTCTATAGCAACTTTAATTTCTAAAAAAACTCCTTTCTTTTACGGATGGGTCATACTTGGGTCAGCCGGATCAACACAAATAGTCAGGAATGCGGCAGCTAGTCTAACACTAGCAATATTTATGTATCCAATGGCAGAAGACCTGGGTTGGAGCAGAACAGTAATTGCGGGAGCTGCAAGTGTGGGAGGGTTAGCTGCAACACTTTTTTCACCTTTTATGGGTTGGGCTGTAGACAAATTTGGAGCTAGAGCAATTCTAACTTCAAGTGTATTAATACTTGGAATCAGTAGCATAATCTCCGGATGGGCGACTATCCCTTTAGTATTTTATATTTCTTATGGAACTGGGCGTGTAATTCTTTCAAGTTCTATTCAAATCAGTTCTAGTGTCGTTGTATCTAGATGGTTTATAAAACTCCGGGGTCGAGCTAATGGTGTCTTAACATTTTGTCATTCAATTGGAATGACTTCATTCCCTTTATTAGCATCTATCCTAATCGGATTATATGGGTGGCAAACCACATGGAAAATTTTCGGATTTCTAGTATGGGGGATAGCTTTAATTCCAGTAGCCATTTTAATTAGAGAAACTCCAGAATCTATGGGACTAAAACCAGATGACGATATAGCTCAAACTAATGAACAAGACGTAGAAGCTTCTCCTGAAATTAACTGGTCAATAGGGCAAGCGATTAAAACATTTTCTTTATGGCAATTAGCTTTATCAGGAGGACTTTTTTATATAGTTCATGGTGGCGTAAACAACCATATGGCAGCATTATTACAAGATTATGGATTATCAGCAAACCAAGCTGCTATAGCCATTAGTATCAATGCAATTTTTACTGGATTAGGAGGCTTAATGTGGGGATGGATTACAGACAAATTATCAATGAGATTATGCTACTTAATTCTATCTGTATTAATGGGAATATCTTCTATCGGTTTTATTTTAGTTTCCGGAATAGTTTCAGCATGGATAACTGCAGCAATTTTCGGAATTTCATTAGGAGGATTATTAGTCGTTCCTTCAGTGGCCATTGCAAATTATTACGGAAGAAATTCACTAGGTACAATCAGAGGGTTCATAGAGCCATTCGGTTCAGCAGGCACCGCAATTGGAGCAATATTGTCAGGCATCATATTTGATTTAACAGGAGTATACGAAATCGCATTAATTTTATTGGCAATTGCAGCAGCATTAGCTTTTATATTAATGATCTCAAGCAAGCCGCCCTCATTATCTCAAAATATTTCACTCAAAAAGTTTAATTGATACTTATGATTTTTGAAATTGTACATACCATCGCAATATTGCAAGTTGGGCTAACAGCTGGACTTTTGTTTATTTTTTCTATCGCAGTTAACCCTGGATTAGCAAGACTTAGTGAGGAAGAATATTATCGTGCTATGAAATTAATAAATCAGGTAATTATAAATCCAATATTTTTATTAGTTTTCATCGGTCCTACAATAACAATGCCACTTCTAACTTATATGAGTAGAAATGATTCAAATATGTTTATTTTTACTCTGATTACAACGATTGTATATTTTTTAGGCGTCATATTAATTACAATTTTTAAAAATGTACCGCTTAATAATAAATTAGAAAAATTAAACTCAGAACAATTTAGAGACGTTTTTTTATGGTATAAAAAACCATGGAATTTTTGGCATAACATCAGAACTTTTTTTGGAATTACATCTTTTTTAATCTTATCTGCAAATATGGTTTTTTAAGTAATTAACTTTTAGACATATTATTTATTTTGGTAAGTCATGTAAGAATCAGGTATAAAAGCTACAAACCCAAATATATCTTTCTTATTCTTTAATGATTTTTTACAGTAAAAAACATGACAGCGTATTTTCTAGTGGTGCATAATTTCAAGAGTTACGAAAAAACTACTAAATATGGGGAGTATTCTCTCGACATACACAGAGGTAAACTGCGAAATTTTTAAAATTTTCATTTTGGGATAGGTCCGGTAAATGCAAATCAGCCAGAACCCGGGCCCCTCTCCATAGAATAAGGTTGCCATCTTTTTAAATCTGCACCAGCTAAAACACTCGGATTCACACAACTTTTAGGCCATCTTCCGGTCAAAACTAACGAAATTTCTTTACCTACTCTTCTTCTTGTTTCAGGAGCCATTCGTTGAGATGCAGATGCAACATGAGGAGTTAAAATGACATTACTCATATGCAACAATGGATTTTCAGGATCAGGTGGTTCTTGTTCAAAAACATCTAACCCTGCACCAGCTATCCAACCTTGCTCTAAAGCTTTAATTAAAGCAGCCTCATCAACAGTAGGTCCTCGTCCATTATTAATAAACAGAGCAGTTGGCTTCATTGATTTAAATTGAGTTTCTGACATCAAATGATGAACCTCTTGAGTAGATGGAGCATGCATTGAAACAATGTCAGCTCTAGACAACATTTCCTCTAAATTACTAATTGGTTCTACTCCATAATCTGTCATGACCAATTCTTCTATATATGGATCAAAAGCTATCATATGCAACCCAAATGCTTGAGCTCTTTTTGCAACAGCTTTAGCTACGTGACCAAATGAAATAAATCCAATTGTTTGACCCCACAATCTAGGGAATTCAGACAATAAGGGCCTACCTTCTGACCATCGATTCTCTCTAACCATTTGATCCATAGTGTTCAATCTTCTAAATGACGCCAGTAAAAGCATCATAGTATGATCAGCAACTTCTTCAATAAATGTGTCGGGAACATTTGTCACAGGAATCCCTCTATTTGTTGCAGCGGCAATATCAACAGTATCAGCACCAACGCTACCTAAAGAAATCACTTTACAATTTTCTAAAGAATCAATGATATTTTTTGTAATTTTTCTGCCTCTAGCAATGATTGCATCAGCGTCCTTAGCTTGAGCTATGAATTCTTCTTCAGTCGAAGCATCTATAGTAAGGATTTCTGCTCCAATAGGGTCCAATGATTCGCGCTCTAATATGTATTGTCCATCAGCTAAGTCAAATGTGACTCCAGCAGGTTTTTGGGTAACGACCTTAAAGTTTGCCAATTTTTCCTCCTGTAGTTGGTGTTTTTTTAGAAACATGAGAATAGCTTAAAAAAATCCAACTGTCCATGATATAGATATATTTTTAATTCAATTTTCAAATAAAAATTATCCTTGTATTAAAAAATTGTCAAATAAAGATACAATACCCACACATGGATATGACAAATACCAATTTATTTAATAATCGTTTTCTTGCAGCATTAAAATTTCGTGACTACAGAGTTTTATGGACTGCAAACTTGTGTGCTGGAGCATCTTCATGGGCATTAATTGTTACTAGAGGATGGGTGATATATGAAGCGACAGACAATTCATTTTTAGTAGGGCTAGTAACATTTCTTGCAATGATTCCTAGGATCATTATGCCGCCTATTTCAGGATATTTTGCTGACAAATATGACAGAAAAAATGTGATGAGTATTTTATTTGGAGTCAGCGTAATTCATACGTTAGCCTTATCCATATACTTACTAAATGTGGAGATTGTTTCTAGTAACACTATAATTCCTGTAATGGTTCTTGCGTTAATTGATGGTTCTACTCGAGCTGCTCAACAACCTGTTGGGCAAGCCTTAGTTCCAAATTTAGTTCCAAAAGAAAATTTACTTAATGCTGTAGCCTTAGGCCAAGCCACATTTCATGGTTCTAGATTAATTGGTCCTCTAGCTATACTCCCTTTACTTAGTTTCGTAAGTATAGGATGGTCCTTTCTATTATGCTCGGTTCTTTATTTGATTAGCTTAATTCAAACTACAAGAATCAAAAGTGAAAGTTCCGGACAAATGGATCAAGACGCTGGTTTACTTTCAAATTTCACTAAAGGAATCCCATATATTTATAAACATCCTCAATTAAGATTAATAATGTTTATGGCATTTTTTCATTGTGGATTTACTATGTCATTCGAATCAGTATTACCTGTAATTTCTGACAAAAAATTTGGAGCTTCACAAGGGACAGATTTTAGTTTAATAATGATGGCAGTAGGAGCGGGAGCGCTAATTACAGTGACACTGATTTCAGGATTATCTACTCAAGTATCTCAAGGAAGATGGTACCTTTACTTAGGATACGTGAGTTCAATATCACCCATTTTTTTAGCTTTTTCACCAAATATACCCCTAGCATTAATATCAGCAGCTTTCATGGGAGGATCTCAAGCTGGATACATGACAATAACTCACACAATGATGCAAATTGTCACTGATGATTCAGTAAGAGGTAGAGTAGCCGCAATGTACAACGTCCACATAGGATTCATCATGTCTTCTATGAACCTAGTAAACGGTGCATTGGCTACAATATCTTATCTAGGAATAAGTATATTTTTTGGTTTTGATTTAATTCCAGCAGGAACCTTACTAACTGTTGGAGGGTTACTGTTTTTAATCGTTATTTCTTTAAGCCCTGGATTTAAAACTTTAAGGTCGATATACCGAATTGGAATTCCATATTCAAATTAAACTAACGCATTTTGTCCAGTAATATCTCTACCGATTACCAACGTATGAATATCATGAGTACCTTCATATGTATCAACAGTTTCCATATTTAACATATGCCTTATTACTGAATAATCTAACGTTATCCCACTTCCCCCTAAAATCTCTCTAGCACTTCTAGCGGCATTTAAAGCTGATCTTGCATTCTCTCTTTTAGCAACAGAGACATGTTGATATTGCATTTCCCCAGCGTCTTTCAATTGTGCCAACCTAGTGGCAAGCAAAAGTCCTTTAGTGTGATCAACAACCATGTCAACTAATTTATCTTGAACTAATTGCCTGCTAGAAATTGGTTTATCAAACGTACTTCTTATATTTGAAAAGTTTAATGCATCGTAATAAACACTTTCCAGCACACCCATTGATCCCCAAGCTATCCCAAATCTGGCTTGAGTCAAACAACCTAATGGCGCAGATAAACCTTTAGCTTCAGGCAAAATATTTGTAGCAGGTATCTCAACATCATCAAATATCAATTCACTAGTGATAGAATTTCTCATACTCATTTTTCTCTGAATTTTGTTGGCTGTAAACCCAGGAGTGTCAGAGGGAACGATAAAACCTCTCACTATTTGATCATCGTCTTTGGCCCAAACTATTGCAATATCAGCAATACTTCCATTAGTGATCCACATTTTAGAACCATTAATTAAATATGATTCTCCAACTTTTCTAGCAGTTGTTTTCATTTGATCAGGGTCTGATCCACCTTCATGTTCAGTTAGACCAAAGCATCCGATTGTTAATCCGGCAGCCATATTTGGCAAATAAGATTGTTTTTGATCTTCAGATCCATATTTATATATTGGGTACATAGCCAAAGCACTTTGAACACCTGCAAAACTCCTAAACCCAGAATCAACTCGCTCCAACTCATACATGATCAACCCATAAGTCATATTGTTAACTTGTGGACAGCCATATTCTGCAGGCAAATTAGCCCCAAGTAGGCCCATTTCACCAAATTTACTAATCACGTGAGTGGGAAAATCAGCTTTCTCCCACCAATCAGCAACATGTGGCAATATTTCAGAATCTAAAAAATCTCTGACCACTGATTGAACTTGTCGCTCTTCTGAAGATAATAAATCTAATACATTGTAATAATCTAACATCATGAGATTATATCTAAATCAACAAATTACATAAACATCAAATTTAAATAAGTATTAATACCAAAAATTTCTAATCAAACATATTCAATGATAGACTCCTCTTCTATAAGAGGATTTTTTTGAAAGTCAGAGAGTTACCTAAAAAACAACGTCAAATCATTCATGCTTGGTGTATGTATGACTGGGCAAATTCATCATTTGCTACTAGTGCAATGGCAGCAATTGTTCCTCAGTATTTTGTCTATTTGTTCACTCAAACTGTTGGAAACGAATTAATTTTTCTAGGTTTAACTATTACTCCAAGCGCTATGTACAGCATCGCTGTAGCACTTTCTACAGCAGTTGTAGCAATCAGTAGCCCTATATTAGGTGTCCTAGCAGATCGTATAGCCATCAAGAAAAAAATTCTATGGATTTACACTGTCGCAGGAGCATTAATAACAAGTTTTTCTATATTTGTCACATACTTACCATCTTCATGGTTTTGGCTAGGAGTAATATTTTTCTTTAGCAATATAGCTTTTTCCGGAGGTTTAGTTTTTTATAATTCCCTTCTTCCTCATATCGCCCCCAAAGCACTTTTAGACAATGTGAGTTCTAGAGGCTTCGCATACGGATATTTTGGAGGAGGCATTTTACTAGCTCTACATTTGGGAATAATAATTATGTTGCCCTCAGATTGGACTGATTTGGCTACTAGAATTTGTTTAATGTCAGTAGGTGCATGGTGGTTTTTATGGGCATTATGGACATTCAAAGTTGTACCTGAACCTCCCATATTTAATCCAATACAAAAGATGACCATCACAAAAGCCACCAAATTAGCTTTAAATGAGCTTTCTAAAACTTTTAAAGAGTTAAAAAAATTCAAAATGCTGGTTATGTACCTGATTGCGTATGTATTGTTTAACGATGGTATCCAAACTATTTCTACTATAGCTCCTGCATTTGGTGCAGATACATTAAAAATTAGCACCACATTTCTAATGGCTACTATATTAATTATTCAATTTGTAGCAACTGCAGGATCAATGGGATTTAGTAAATTAGCAGATTTAATTACAACTAAAAATGCCTTGATTGTCTGTTTAATTGCTTGGTGTTTTATTGGAATTTTTGGAGTTGCTTTAGCTCCATTAACTCCATCCAGCGCAAACGATTATTCCTATAATCTCAAATTTCATCAAGCAAGAGGTTCCTATGAAATATTGTCTTTACCTGAACTAACTGATTCACAAGCTGACGAATTTTGGAAATCAAAATTTGGAGATCTCAAGCAAAAAGACTTTATAACAGTTGGTAAATCATCAGAATTATTTAATAGTGTAAAAAGTTTTGATGAATCCCAATTCAGTATTCTCATATCTGGTGGACCATTAAAATCTACAAGCACTATTGGACCTAAACACCCTTCAGTCTTAGACGGACCGATAGGTTGGTGGCCAAAATTAATACGAGCAATTTTCTGGAGCCCATTAAACATTCCTGTTCAATACCAATTTTTGATTCTGGGTATAACAGTCGGGTTAGTATTAGGTGGAAGTCAAGCTTTAGCTAGAAGTTTATTTGCAAAAATCTCCCCTGAAACAAGAAGTGCCGAATTTTTCTCGTTCTTTGCTTTCATGGGAAGAACATCTGCAGTAATTGGACCAGTACTTTACTCATTTATTTCAATAATCACAAAAGGTGATAACAGACTGGCAATATTGTCAATTTTAATTATGTTAGTCATCGGAACTATTTATTTGACAAAAGTAAATGTTGAAGAGGGAGAAATTACTGCTCAAAAAGAGGACGATAGAATTAGATCAACGAATTAATATCCACTTGACCTGGCCAATCTACGGTAACTCCCTTAAGCCCTAATTTAAAAGCATCATCAATTTCAGAAACATTTTCTAAACCCCAAGCACCTATACTTAATCCCTTATCAGTTACATTTTTCACAAGGTCAGAATCAATCATTTTAAAATATGGGAAAAATCCTGAAATATTATTGTTCAAGCAAAAACTTATTAAGTCACCTGTTGGTTGAACCATCAACAATCCATGGGGAATTTCAGGAATAATCTCTTTAGAAAGTAGTAGTTGTGACTCAACAAAAGAAATTACTGAAACCCCAGGTACATCTAAAGAATTTTGCGTTTGATTGTTCATATAATCAAATTTAATTAATAATTCTCTTAATTTTTCTATCAATAGCTGTTCTTCTGATTTCACCTCTACAACTATATGACAAATATCTTTGTATCTTGATAAAACCTGTTCTAATGATGGAATTTTTTGATCACTATATTTTGAATCAAACCAACTTCCCGCATCTAACATTGATATCTCTGAGAAATTCATTGACGAAATTTCTCCAGATCCATCAGTAGTTCTATCAACAGTTTCATCATGAATTACTACTGGCACATTATCTTTAGACAAATGAATATCAAGCTCTAAAAATTTGCAACCTGAATTTATTGCATGATCAAAACTTGCGATAGTATTTTCTGGTTTTTCAGAAGAATATCCTCTATGTGCAATTACGTGAATGCTTCACCTCCAAATAATTCTTTTGCAATTAAATTGACCTTAAATCCACTCTCTTTTTAAGTCAACATGTGAGATCATTTTAAAGTGAAAATTATGGAAGACTTAAAAATAAGAAATATTACGATAATTGCTCATGTTGATCATGGTAAAACTACTTTGGTTGACGCTCTCTTAAAGCAAAACAATATTTTTTCTGAAAGAGAAGATCCTGGCGAATTAATCATGGACAGTAATCCGCTAGAAAAAGAAAAAGGAATTACTATTCTTGCAAAAAACACTTCAATCAACTTTAAGGGAGTTAAGGTAAATATTATTGACACTCCAGGGCATGCTGATTTTAGTGGTGAGGTTGAACGTGTAATGAATATGGCTGATGGATGCATTTTACTTGTAGATTCTGTTGACGGACCTATGCCTCAAACAAGATACGTTTTACAACAAGCATTAAGTTTTGGATTGAATCCTATAGTAGTAATCAACAAAATTGACAGGCCTGAAAAACGTCCTGAATCTGTGCTCAGTGAAATTGATGATTTATTCTTAGAATTAGCAACTGAGGACTCTCAGTTAGAATATCCCGTAGTTTACGCATCTGCAAAAGATGGTTACGCAATTAACCAACTTGAAGATACTCCCAATGATATCAGTCCTATATTAGATATGATTTTAGAACACGTACCTTCCCCAAAAGGATCAAGTACAGAACCTTTTCAGTTATTGGTTACAGCATTAGGATACGACGATTATGCGGGCCAAATAGCTATTGGTAAAATTTCTAGAGGAACTATATCTCCCAAAACACCATGTATTTTAATTTCTGCTGATGGCAATAACTCTTCTAATTTCCAAATAGAAAATGTTTTTGTATATGAGGGTATGAAGCAAATCAAAGTAGATAATGGATTAGTTGGAGATATTATTGCAATTACTGGATTAGAGAATGTCGCCATTGGTGACACTATTACTGATTCAATCAATCCAGAACAACTACCACCAATTAAAGTAGATGAACCCACAGTTAAAATGGCATTTGGTGTCAACACATCTCCATTAATGGGTAGAGAGGGTCAGCATCACACTTCAAGAGAATTGTTTAAACGATTATCTGATGAATTGAGAACTAATGTGGGATTAAGATTGGAAACTACAGATAGCCCTGATGAATTCAATGTTAGCGGAAGAGGTGAGCTACATTTGTCGGTATTAGCAGAAACTATGAGAAGAGAAGGATATGAATTTCAAGTTTCTCAAGCAAAACCAATTTTGAAAGAAATCGAAGGTAAAACTCATGAACCTTACGAGAGTCTTCATATTGAAACAAATGAAGACTATTTTGGAGTCTTAAGCGAAAATCTAAATAGACGATTAGGTGTTTTAGAAGATGTAGTTAATGATGGTTCTGGAACATTAAGGTTGAGGTTTTTGGTCCCAACACGAGGATTAATAGGATTTAGATCTTTCTTCCAAAATGCTACTCACGGAGATGGGATTATGTCTAGCAGATTCGCAGAATATAGACCTAAATCTGGTGATGTCAGAAGATCATCTCAAGGCTTTTTAGTTGCTTCTGAGAAAGGCTTATCTGTTGCATACGGCCTCATTAACGCTCAAGAAAGAGGTAAAACTATGATTGATAGCGGTGTTGAAGTTTATGAAGGAATGATTGTAGGCTTGAATTCCAGAACTTCTGATCTAGTAGTGAATGTATGTAAAGAAAAAAAATTAACTAATATGAGATCTTCTACAGCTGATATAGTCACTAAATTAATTAGACCATTAGATCTTTCATTGGAAGAATCTTTAGATATTATTTCTGAAGATGATTTGATTGAAATCACACCTGAAAGCTTACGACTTAGGAAAAAAATCCTATCTAGTACTGAAAGACAAAGAAAAGAAAAATCGCAAAAAAGTTCTTAGTTGTTTTTTAGATTCTGATGTACACTAAAACAAAACACTTTAAGGAACTACATAATGATAGAAGTAGGTAGTAATGCTCCCGATTTCACACTTACATCCCATACAGGCGATCAAGTTCAACTAAGTAGCTATCGATCGCAAAAAAACGTAGTGCTTTCGTTTCATATATATTCTTTCACTGGTGGTTGAACTCACCAAGTTTCATCGTTCAGGTTGAACAATCAAGATTTTGAAAATATTGACACTCAAGTTTTAGGAATAAGTTGTGATTCCAAGCCTGCTCAAACAGCATTTTCTGGATCTTTGGGCTCTATTCCCTATCCATTATTAGCAGATTTTTATCCACATGGACATGTATCCAAACTTTTTGGAGTGTTCAATGAAAAAACAGGTACCCCGATTAGAGCCGTTATTATAATAAACAAAGAAGGCAAAGTAGTATTTAGTAAATCTTACTCAGCTGCTGGCGATTTAGACACAAAAGATATACTCAAAGAAATTAAAAATCTTTGTTAAATAATGTTTAAATCGGGCGACAGTGTCATTCTTTATGATAAAAAAGAACGAGTTTATTTAATACATATAGATACAGAATCACAATTCGAATCTCACTTGGGTAATATTTCCCACGCAAACATTATCGGACTCGAGGAAGGTTCATGGATTCAAACAACTAATGGACACTGGTTGTTAGCGTTTAAGCCCACAAAAAACGAGTTCGTAGTCAACATGGACAGAATTGCTACAGTTATTTACCCAAAAGACTCCGCAGCCATAATTAATAAAGCTAATTTAAAATCTGGATCAAGAGTAATTGAGGCAGGGTCAGGATCTGGCAGCTTAACTATCTCTATTTCAGAAGTAATAGGCCCTGATGGACATTTATATACTTATGATCTCAGAGAAGACATGTCCCAAAAATCTCAATTGAATCTCAAAACGATTTTACCTAATTCTAACAATGTAACATTTAAAACCGGAGATGTTAGTCATCAAATCGATGAACATGAAATTGACGCTATCATTCTAGATCTCCCAGAACCATGGGAAGTAGTTGATCAAGCTTTAAATTCATTAAAGTACGGAGGTATTATAATTTCATTTCTTCCCACTATCATTCAAGTTTCAAATTATGTAGACACATTGAGAGATTGCTTGCAATTCACGTTAATTGAAACTACTGAACTATTAGAACGATCGTGGACAGTAGGTGGAAGATCCATTCGACCAGATCATAGAATGACAGGACATACTGGTTTTATTACTGTTGCCAGAAAATGCTTCGTTAGACCCGATAAAGAATCTAAATAAGCTTGTAAGCAATATGCCTTTTAGTAATCTCAATATCCTCACTATAATCAAAAGAATTAATTTCATTATTAAAAATTTGGAAGTCTAATTCATCTATATTTTTAGCTTGTATTAAAACTTTAAAATTACCTAACCCCGTTTGATCTACCAAAGAAGAGATTAAATTTTGAATTCGCCTATTTTTATTAAAAATATCAATATTTTTGATTTGATCAAAACCTAACATTTGTAACCAATTTTTCTGAGTATCAAAAAACACAGGTTTAAATTGATTTTGCTCTCCTACTGACATCAAATGGGAAAAATTAACATGTGCTGTAATATCTTGACGTCCAATTCTTTGTAATAGATTTCCTCCATCAGAATGCTGGTAATAAGTTTGAATTAACTTATGTGATTTTTCCATTGAAAAATATATGTCTTCTAAATATCCATAATCAATAGTTATCATAAATCCAGAACTAATTTTCTCAGAAATCTTACCAATCCAATCTTCAACATGCAGATTAACAGGACCTCTATATCCTTCCAAATTTGTAACATTTAAATGATTTAGAAAATCAGTTAACTCTTTGGTAGGAGTGTGGAATGTCTCTTGCAACTCCCCATTATTTCTAAGAGATAAGAATACTTCTTGAACAGTATTGTGATGAACTTCAAACAATTTGACTGGCATAGCATCAAATAATTCATTAGATATAACTACGTGAAAAACATTTAAATCATTTGTCACATTTTGTATTTTAGGATTGATTGAATCTATCAAATTAATATCATGAATATAATACTTTGTAGCATCAAAAATCTTTGAGTCAATTATCTGGAAAGACCTCAAAATATCAGTGGCAAGTAAGTCATCTCCAGCACCATCTTCATATATTAAAAAAGGCACAGGTGAATCTAAAATTTTCCACATTCTAAATAACTGTTTAGCTAACAAAAATGCAAAAACAGGGTGAACTCTAGGACTAGTAAAATAATCCCCATCAATGCCGAATGGGTTAAAAGCGTTGCTGTAATAACCAAAGTCTCCGTATAACGCAAGATCCATAAATACATCAAAGGGGATCATGCCTTGATCATTAATTAATGAAACAATTTGATTTTCAGGGGAATTATTTGAATCTAATATCTGCAATTATTTTTTATTTTGTCCATTCCTATCCCAACCAGAACCAGGCATAGAATTACGAAATTCTTTAGTATTATTACAGATTTTACAAGTGCCTATACTTGTAGGCCCATTAGGTTGTTCTATAATCCAATGACAACCCTCTACACATTCTTCAACAATTATTTTTTTAGTCAATTTTTATTCCTCGATTGCGTTTACCTATCAGAAATCTGGATAAATTTGCGGTCTAATTCTCCAACATATTGTAATCTAGGCCTCAAAAGAATGTTGTTATCAAATTGTTCAACAACTTGAGCTGTCCATCCTGGAATTCTACCCATAGCAAATATTGAAATAAACAAATCTTCCGGAATATCTAACAAAAAATACATAGCACCCGAAAAGAAATCTACATTTTGGCAAATTCCTTTTCTTGCATAAGGTTGCATCGCTTCAAGTACTTTTTGAAGAATTGAATACCATTTCGGTTCACCTTTACGTTCTCCCAAAGCCTTTAAATCGTCTTGCAAATGTAGTGATCTGGGATCTACAGCTTTATAAACCCTATGGCCAAATCCCATAATTCTTCCACCACCATCTAACGTGTCTTTAATATACTGTTCTGCCTTACTTTCATCACCAATCTCCAATGACATAGTCATTACTGATTCAGCAGCTCCACCATGAGATGGACCTTTAAGTACAGCAATACCCGTTGTAACTGCACAATGAAGATCAGCTTGGGTAGAGGCGGCAACTCTAGCACCAAAAGCAGAAGCATTTAATCCATGTTCTGCATGTAATACGAAATCTTTATCAATTAATTTTGCATCTTCTGGATCAGGAACAGTGCCAAAAAGCATATATAAAAAATTTGCAGCAATACTTAATTTAGGATCCGGAGTAATAGGATCTAATCCTTGTCTAATTCTAGAGTGTGCTGCAACTATAGTAGGAGCTTGAGCAGTAAGCTTGGTTCCTTTCCTCAAAGTGGCTTCAGACGAATTATCATCTACTTCTGAATCAAACCCAGCAAGAGCTGAAATGGCAGTTCTCAAAACATCCATAGGATGAGCATCTTTAACAATAGTTATCAAATCAACAATTTCTTGGGGCAATCCCATATTTGACTTCAATTCTTTTGAAAAAGCTTCTAATTCAGAAGCGGTGGGCAATTCACCCATCATTACTAAATAACTGATTTCCTCAAAACCACAATTCTGAGCTAAATCATCAATTGAATAACCTCTATAATAGAGCTTACCTTCTTTTCCATTGATAAAACTTGATGTGGTTCGGTCAATATAAACTTCTCGTAATCCACGATAGAGGGTCACACCTTCTTCAGTCATAAAATCTCCTTCGATAATAGATATGATATATGGTTAAACATAGACCATTTAGAGTTAAAGCTTAGCCATTCTAGCAACGTGAAAATAGTTGGTCAAGAAAACATATTCTACACCCACCTGTAAGTATCAAGTTTCACAATACTAAGTATTTAATATATACTCGAATTATAAAAATACCTTAAGTTTTGTTTCATATGATCCATTCAAACAAAAACAACTCAATGTTTGTTCCTGAAGTAGTAGTCCAAAGAATTCCAATATATATCAGAATTCTTCAAGAAGAATTAAAGTATGGAAACACGGTCATAAGCTCAAAAAACTTAGGCAAACGTTTACAAATGTCATCAGCTCAAATCAGAAAGGATTTAAGTTATTTTGGTAAGTTTGGTAAACAGGGCCAAGGTTATCCTATCGAATTTTTAGTCGAGAAATTAAAAATTGTTGTGGGGTTAGGACAAAAATGGAATGCTTGTATAGTTGGAACAGGCAGATTAGGTCAAGCAATAATTAATTACCCCGGATTCTCACCAGAAGGGTTTAAAATAGTAGCAGCATTTGACTCAAATAATATAAAGCTTGATTCTAGTGCAGATTCTATTCCAATTTTGGGAATGGAAAGTCTTTCAAAAACCATAAAACAAAAATCAATTAATGTAGCTATTGTGTCAGTTCCTGCCTTAGAGGCACAAAAAGTGATAGATCTTTTAGTATTTGAGGGTATAAAAGGAATTCTGAATTACGCTCCTATCTCACCAAAAGTACCGAATGGTGTGGTAATAAGAAACATCGATCCAATTCTATCTCTACAATCTATGACTTACTATTTAAAAGAAAGTTAGCTATCTGCTAAAATCCTAACATTATTACCAGAAACTTCGAGGAATCCTCCAGAGACTTGATTAACAGTCTCTTTTGATCCTTGTCTAGTCAAAACTTCTCCTGATTTGATTGCAGTAATTAATGGTGCATGCCCTGGCAAAATCCCTAACTGGCCTTCGCTTCCAGGAGCAACAACAATATCCACTTCTTCAGAAAAAATTATTTCTTCAGTTGTAACAATTTCTAGTTTCATAATTCCTCTTAATTAGCTGCAGCCATTTGCTTACCTTTTTCTACAGCCTCGTCAATAGTTCCTACCATATAGAAAGCTTGCTCAGGTAAATCATCATGGATTCCTTCTAATATTTCTTTAAAGCCTTGAACGGTGTCACGAACCGATACATATTTCCCAGGAGATCCTGTAAAGACTTCTGCAACAGAAAATGGTTGAGTCAAAAATCTCTGAATTTTCCTTGCTCGAGACACGGTAGATTTATCATTATCAGATAATTCTTCAATACCTAAAATAGCAATAATATCTTGTAGTTCTTGGTACCTTTGTAAAACTTGTTGAACTCCCATAGCAACATCATAATGATCTTGGCCTACTACAGCAGGTTCTAAAATATTAGAAAAAGAAGTCAAAGGATCTACAGCAGGATATAAACCTTGAGCAGACAATGCCCTATCTAAAGTCATCACAGCATCTAAGTGACCAAATGTAGTAACAATTCCAGGATCAGTATAGTCATCAGCAGGAACATATATAGCCTGAACAGAAGTAATAGAACCATTTTTAGAAGAAGTAATTCTTTCCTCTAATGCTCCCATCTCAGTTCCAAGTGTGGGTTGATAACCTACCGCTGATGGCATTCTACCTAGAAGAGCAGAAACTTCCATACCAGCCAAAATATATCTAAAAATATTGTCAACGAAAAGAAGTACGTCTTGGCCTCTCTCCTCTTTAAAGTACTCTGCCATTGTCAATCCAGTTTGAGCTACTCTTGCTCGAATTCCTGGAGGTTCGTTCATTTGACCAAAAACTAATACTGTTTGAGGTAGTACTCCAGCTTCTCTCATTTCATGCCAAAGATCGTTACCCTCTCTAGATCTTTCACCAACTCCAGCAAAGACTGATACACCTTTATGCTCTGTAGCAATGTTATTGATCAACTCTTGAATAATAACTGTCTTACCAACACCAGCACCACCAAAAGCACCAATTTTTCCACCTTTTGTAAAAGGTGTCATTAAATCTAAAACTTTTATTCCTGTTTCTAATACTGCAATTTCTGTCGCTTGATCTTCAAAACTAGGAGGTTGTCGGTGAATTGGCCATTGTTCTGTAGCCTCAATTTCTTCCAATCCATCTAATGGTTCCCCTAACGTATTAAAAAGTCGCCCTAAAGTAACATCTCCAACTGGCACAGTAATAGCAGCACCTGTATCAATAGCATCAACCCCCCGACTCAAACCTTCGGTAGGTCCCAATGCGATACATCTAACCCAATTATTTCCAATGTGTTGTTCGACTTCTAAAATTAGTTTTTGGTCCCCTATTTTAGTTTCAAGTGCATTAAATACTCCTGGCATTTCCTCAGAGGGAAATTCCACGTCTACGACAGTACCTATTACTTGAACGATTTTTCCAGTTGCCATTTTTTGCTCCAGAGTTTAATTTCTATTTTTATCCTTCTAATGCGGAAACTCCGCCTACAATATCAAGTAGCTCATTAGTTATCATTTCTTGTCTCATTTTATTCATCAACAATGTCAAATCATCTACCATAGCGTTTGCATTATCAGTAGCTTGATTCATCGCCACCATTCTTGCTGATTGCTCGCTAGCATTTGCTTCCAAAACAGCATGGTGAACCAAAGTTTCTATATACCTAGGTAACAATTTTGATAAAACACGGTTAGGTGATGGTTCATAAATATACTCAGAATTAGTATCGTTTTCACCGGTTTCTAAAATAGGTAATAATTGAATCACAGATGGCTTTTGAAGAGTAGTTGAAATAAATTGGGCATAAGCTATGTAAAAAGCATCTACTGAACTTTCTTCGAACGATTTAATTAAAGCTCTCGCAATCTGTACAGTATCTGATGGAGAAGGCCTATCTCCAATTCCAGAAAAATCTGAGATCAATTCCAAACCACTTCTTTTTGAATAATCGGTACCTTTTTTACCAACTGTAATCACTTTTACAGGACAATCTTGTTTACCTATAAAATCCCCTGCAGCACGAATCAAATTCGAATTTAAACCACCAGTCAAACCTCTATCTGGGGTAATAATCAATAAGCCTACATTGTTAATTTCTCTATTATTCGCTAATGGCTGATTATTAATCTCTTCTCCAATTTGACTCATAACAGAAGAAACCATTTTTTCCATGTGATCTGCATAAGATCTACCTTGAGTAGCAGCATCTTGGCTACGACGCAATTTTGATGCAGCAATCATAGACATAGCTTTAGTAATTTTAGCTGTGTTCTGAACACTACGAATTCTTCTAGATATTTGTCTTACACTTGCCATAAATTACACTAATCCACTCTCTTTAAATCCCTCAATAGCTGAATTCAATTTAGTTTTAGATTCATCGGTCAAAACTTCAGAAATCTCAGATATCAGATCAGAATGATTGGAAGACATAAATGATGTAAAAGCTTGTGACCAAGTAATTACATTTCCTACAGGAACATCATCTAAATACCCTTCATTTAAACCATAGATAATAGCAACTTGTTGCCCAACAGGAAGGGGTACATTTTGACCTTGTTTTAGTATTTCGACACTTCTTTGACCTCTTTCTAGCTGTCTTTTTGTAGCAGCATCTAAATCATCTGTTCCAAACTGTGCAAAAGTCACTAATTCTCTGTATTGGGCTAAATCTAAACGCAATTGACCTGCAACTGCCTTCATAGATTTTGTTTGAGCAGCACTACCTACTCTCGAAACAGAAAGACCCACATTTACTGCCGGACGAGTACCTGCGTTAAACAATTCTGGTTCCAAATATATTTGTCCATCAGTAATAGAAATTACGTTTGTAGGAACATACGCTGAAACGTCACCTGCTTGTGTTTCAATTACTGGTAACGCTGTAATCGATCCTCCACCATGAGCATCATCTAATTTAGCAGCTCGTTCTAGTAATCGACTGTGCAAATAAAAAACATCTCCAGGGTAAGCTTCTCTTCCAGGAGGTCTCTTTAATAGAAGGGACATTTGGCGATAAGCCCAAGCATGTTTTGAAAGATCATCATAAACTATCAAAACATCCTTTCCTTGTGCCATAAAATATTCTGCCATTGCACATCCAGTATATGGTGCTAGATATTGCATTGGAGCAGCATCAGAGGCATTGGCAGCTACAACAATTGTATGTTCCATAGCACCCAATTGTTCTAATGTACCTACTGTAGTAGCAACCTTGCCAACTTTTTGACCTATTGCTACATAAACACAGACAACATCCCCACCTTTTTGATTAATTATTGCATCAATACAAATAGCAGTTTTGCCAGTTGTTCTGTCGCCAATTATTAATTCACGTTGACCTCTACCAATAGGTATTGCAGCATCAACTGCTTTAATTCCAGTTTGAAGTGGAGTATCAACAGATTTTCTAATCGCAACGTTAGGGGCAACAATTTCAACTTCTCTGCTTTCAGTTGTAGATACTGGACCTTTGCCATCAA
>CAJWPE010000018.1 GCA_913045625.1 uncultured Chloroflexota bacterium
CTCAGATTTGGTGATGCAATCTTTCTGTCACACAGCAAAGCCAGGTTCGGACTTCAAGTTACGAAAACTACAAAAACATCTCTCCAAATTTGGGAAGCTGTGCCATCTTCAATTAATAAAGTTCTTGAAATATTCAGCTTAACTTTTGGAGGAATCAAAACCATGATTTCGAATGGTGAAAATCCTGGATTTACTGGCCCTATAGGTATTGCGCAAGTAACAGGAGAAGTTGCTAAAATAGGAGTTAGACCAATTTTCGAGCTTATAGCTCTTTTAAGTATTAGTTTGGGGATATTAAATTTACTACCTATACCTGCTCTAGATGGAGGACGATTACTTTTTGTCATTATAGAAAAAGTAAGGGGTGGCAAGAAAATTTCTCCACAAAAAGAAGGACTAGTACATTTAATCGGATTTGTAGTTTTAATTGGATTAGTGTTGATAATGAGTTATTTTGACATCATAAGATTAATTTCAGGCTCAAGCATACTTTAAATGAATAGAAGAATTTCCAAAAAAATTTTTATTGGCGATGTTCCTGTGGGTGGAGATTCTCCAATCACAGTGCAATCAATGACAAAAACTGACACTAGAGATGTTAAGTCTACTGTTAAACAAATTATGGATTTAGTTAAATCTGGATGCGAAATAATCCGATGTGCTGTACCTGATATGGAAGCTGCAAAAGCTCTAAAAGACATTAAAAAACTGTCTCCTATTCCAATTGTTGCTGACATTCATTTCCATCATGAACTAGCTTTAGAATCTTTAAAAAGTGGAGTAGACTGCCTGAGACTTAATCCAGGCAATATTAGAGATCGAACAAAAGTTGCAGCAGTCGTTAAGGAAGCAAAAATCAGACAAACACCTATAAGAATTGGTGTGAACTTTGGGAGTTTACCACCAGTTGGAGGTATAGGAGTTTCAAAAGGAATTTCTCGTCATAATGATGGAGTAAATTTACTATCAAAAGGATTATCCGACAACGAATACTCTGTTGTTGACCATATGGTTCAAACTGGATTATGGGAAATAGGAATTTTAGAAGATTTAGATTTTGATTTAATCAAAATATCTCTTAAAGCATTTGATATAGACACTACAGTTGAATCCTATAGAAAAATGGCTAAATTGGTTCCATATCCTTTCCATTTAGGAATTACAGAATCAGGGACTGCAAAATCAGGCAGTATCAGAAGCTCCATTGGTTTAGGCATTCTTCTTTATGAAGGAATTGGAGACACTATTAGAGTTAGTTTAAGTGACGAGCCTACCGAAGAAATTTATACTGGATTTGAAATATTAAAATCATTAGACATTCGAAAGGAAGGAGCTGTTTTAGTTGCATGCCCAAGCTGTGGTAGAGCGGATGTTGATGTTAGAAAATTAGCTAATGACGTAGATGATTTACTTAAAAAAACAAAAACATCTATCAAAGTTGCAGTAATGGGATGTGAAGTCAATGGGCCTGGAGAAGCAAAAGATGCTGATGTTGGAATAGCTGCTGGAGTTGGAAGAGCTATCATATTCAGAAAAGGACAAAAATCTAAGATTGTGCCCGAATCTGATATGCTAACTGAGTTAATGAATGAAATATCTAAAGTAGAACAAGAAAAAAATCTACCCACTTCTTGAATCAAGGTTTCAAAATATGAAAATGTCTCAATTATTTGGTCGTACATTAAGAGACCAACCTGCAGAAGCAGATCTCATCAGCCATATCCTATTATTACAAGCAGGAATGATTCATCAAGTTTCCACAGGTGTATACAGCTATCTACCTTTAGCATGGAAATCTTTAAAAAAAATCGAGTCAATTATCAGAGAGGAAATGGATGCTGCAGGTGCTCAAGAAGTTAAATTAGGGATATTACAAACAAGAGAAATTTGGCAGAAATCAGGTCGAGACGAAATTTATGGTCCAGATATGCTACGCCTCAAAGACCGAAGAGACAGAGAACTTGCCTTACCACCTACAAATGAAGAATTAGTCACTGAAACAGTAAAAAGTGTAGTTCAAAGCTATAATGACTTGCCATTCATTTTATATCAAATCCAAACAAAATTCCGAGATGAACCTCGTCCTAGAGGAGGACTAATTCGTGTCAGGGAATTTGATATGATGGACGCATATAGCTTCGATACTGACGAAGACGGATTAGATATAAATTATCATCAAATGATAAATGCATATTCTAAAGCTTTTGCAAGATGTGGAATTAAAACTGTAATTGTAGATGCCGATAGTGGTGCGATTGGGGGTAAAGATTCTAAAGAATTTATTCTGTTAGCAGATTCAGGAGAAGACACTATAATTTTATGTTCACATTGTGATTATGCTGCAAATGATGAAAAAGCATCTTTTAAAATCTCTGACAATACTCCTGAGGCTGTTCAACCATTAAAAACTATTGATACACCTAATCAAACTACAATTGAAGAAGTAAGTGATTTTTTAAATATCTCAACTCAAAAAACTATTAAAACAATTGCTTACATGTCAGACACAGAAATCATCCTTGTTTCAATCCGTGGAGACTTAGAAATCAATGAAGTTAAACTGAAAAATTTCTTAAAAGCTAATGAATTGGTTTTAGCAAATGATGAAGATCTACAAAAATCTAATTTAATTAAAGGATACTTATCTCCAATTAATAAAGAAATCAAAACTATAGTAGACAATTCAATTTTCAAAGATACCAATTACTGTGCTGGAGGAAATGAATTTGGTGTTCATTTTGTTAACGCAATATTAGACAGAGATATCATCCCTACTGCTCAAATTGACATAGCATTAGCAAAAGATGGGTTCGGATGCATAAATTGTTCAGGGACATTAAGCTCGAAACGTGGAATAGAAATAGGCCATGTTTTTAAATTAGGTACTACTTATTCAACAAGTATGAGCGCAAACTTTTTAAACCAAAATGGACAGCCCACTCCAATCATGATGGGATGTTATGGAATAGGAGTTGGAAGAATTCTTGCTGGAAGTATCGAGCAATATGCAGATGACAAAGGAATTGTTTTTCCTAAAAACATTGCCCCATATCAAGTCATTATAGTTTCTTTAAACACTGATAAAGAAGAAATCCAAAAAGTAGCTATAGAAATTTATGACCTCCTAAATTCTAATGGGATAGAAACCATTATTGATGACAGAAACACTTCAGCGGGAGTCAAATTCAACGACGCTGATTTATTAGGAATACCTTTAAGAATAGTTGTAAGTTCAAGAAACATTTCTAAAAATTCAGTTGAAATCAAAACTAGAGTTTCAAACGAAGAGGAACTAATCCCATTAGAATCAGTATTACAAAAAAGTAATCAATTGTTGAGTGATTATTTATAAAGATTGATGCTAAATCTAACTCAGTGTAATATCAGTGGATTAATTCTATAAGAGGTTATAATGTCACTTCCAGAAAGACTAAAATTTGGTATATTTATGGGCCCTTTTCACCATTTAGGAGATAACCCCACTTTAGCCTTAGAAAGAGATTTAGAAACAATTCAATGGTTAGACTATTTAGATTTTGATGAAGCATGGGTTGGCGAGCATCATAGTGCTGGTTGGGAGACAATAGCATCTCCTGAGGTGTTTATTGGAGTCGCTGCAGAAAGAACTAAAAACATCAAACTCGGAACAGGTGTAGCAAGCTTACCGTATCATCACCCTTTAATGGTTACTAACAGAATGGTTCTGTTAGACCATCTAACAAGAGGAAGAGTCATGTTAGGTGTGGGACCCGGAGCATTAGTTTCAGATGCTTACCAGTTAGGAATTGACCCGAATACACAAAGACCTAGAATGGATGAATCTATCGGAATAATTAAACGATTGCTTACTGAGGATGACCCTATAACCCATGAATCTGATTGGTTCACTTTAAGAGAAGCAAGAACTCAATTAAAGCCATACACTAAACCTCATTTCCCTATTGCAGTTGCGGCATCTCAGTCACCTTCAGGTATGGTAGCTGCAGGTAAACATGGACTTGGAGTTTTATCCGTCAGTGTGGTTCGAGGAGGTAGTATTGCTTCAAATTTAGGAGATTTTTGGAAAATAGCTGAAGAAACAGCTGAAGAACATAATCAAAAAGTATCCAGGAAAGATTGGAGAATTGTATTAAATGTACATCTAGCCGATTCAAAAAAAGAAGCAATGGATCAAATTAGAGAAAAAGCTGCTGCATACCAACTAGACTACTTCCATAAAACTGTCGGGTTCCCCTTTGATTACGACGGACCACGCGATAAAATCGTTGACTACATGGTGGACAATGGTGCTTGGTGCGTAGGCACTCCTGATGATTTAATACAAAAAATTAAACAACTCCAAGAACAAACTGGTGGGTTCGGTGGATTTATGATTCAAGCTACAGAATGGGGTAACAGAGAACAAGTCAAATACAGCTATGAACTTATCTCTAGATATGTGATGCCACATTTTCAAGGTTCATTAACAAATTTAACATCATCTCAAAATTGGGTTGAATCTCATAGAGAAGAATTACTAGACCTGAGAAATCAATCCTTAGACCAAGCGATGAAATCATTTACTTCTAAAAAATAAATATTGGAGACAAATATGCCTAAAATGACTGGTGGAGAAGCATTAGCAAAATCACTTTACAGAGAAGGAGTTCGAGTAATTTTTGGACTTCCGGGTGTGCAACTGTACGGGCTTCTAGACGGTCTTGCAAAAGAACCGGGAATCAGATTTATCAACACACGTCATGAGCAAGCTACAACATATATGGCTGATGGCTTCGCTAGAGCTAGCGGAGAAATCGGTACAGCATTAGTTGTTCCTGGACCTGGATTACAAAATGCTAGCGCTGGATTGGGGACTGCTTATTCAGCATCATCTCCTGTTTTGCTAGTCTCTGGTCAAGTTGAAAAAGATCATATTAATTTAGAAAGAGGAATGTTGCATGAAATTAAAGGGCAAATGGAAACTATCAAGCCTATTACTAAACATCAACGTCTAATTTTAGACCCAACTGAAATACCTGAAGCAGTACATGAAGCTTTTGAACAATTACAAACAGGAAGACCAAGGCCTGTAGAAATAGAGATACCTCCCGAAACTCTATATGAAGTAGCAGAAGTCGAATTACTAGAAGCTGGGATATATGAAAGACCGTCTGCAAATCCTGAAAGCATCACAGCAGGAGTTCAAACTATTGCGAACGCCAAAAATCCAATTATTTGGGCAGGTGGTGGAGTTATATCTTCTGAATCTTCAAAGGAATTAACAGAGTTAGCTGAATATTTGCAAGCACCTGTCATCACCACTGGTGAAGGCAGAGGTTCTATTTCAGACAAAAACTATCTTTCTATGGGTAGTTTTAGATTTAAAAACGATACGTTTTTCGAAAACGAAATTAATGATTTTGATCTTGTAATTGCAGTAGGCACTAGAATGCTCAATACTGAATATTTTGAAAAACAGAAAATTTTACAAATAGATATTGATGATGAAGAAATTGGAAGAAATTACGAAAACACTCAAGGAATACTAGGAGATGCAAAGAAAAGTTTACAAAACTTATTAAGTGAACTCAAAAATCAAATGCCTCCAAAAACTAGTAGAAAAGATGAATTAGTCTCAATGAAACAAAAACGTTTTAATCCAGAGACTATAATTGAACCTCAACAGTCATATATCGAAGCTATCCGTGCAGCAATTCCAGAAGACGGCATACTAGTAGCCGGAATGACTCAGCTAGGTTACTACAGTCGTAACAGGTTTGAGGTGTATGAACCTCGAACATACATAACTTCCTCATACTATGGAAATTTAGGATATGCATTCCCAACCGCACTTGGAGCAAAAGTTGCTCAACCAGATAAAGCAGTTGTAGCTGTATCTGGAGATGGCGGATTCATGTTCAATGTACAAGAATTATCAACTGCAGTAAGACATAATATCAATGTAGTTACAGTTTTATTTAATGACAATGCTTACGGAAATGTAATGCGAGACCAAGTTAACATGTTTGACGGAAGAGAATATGGTGCAAAAGTCACAAACCCCGACTTTATCAAACTTGCAGAATCTTTTGGAGTAAATGCTATTAGAGTTGAAAATGGCGCAGAAGAACTAAAAGCAGCAATAACTGCAGCATTACAAATAGATCAACCTACTTTAATTGAAGTGCCTGTAGGAGAAATGCCTAATCCATTCAGGCATTATTAATAATTTGAATTATTTTTTCCAATTCATTGGAATAGATAATTCAGCACAAATATCCTGAAACCATTCAACAACTTCGTAGTGTAAAGGAATACCTTCTTCACTACGAAGCTTATGCTCTTCAACTTCGGGAAGTCCAGGATACATTACTCGATCATGACCTGGAGCAGGTTTACTAGTTTTCAACATTGTCAAAAATTCATCCAATGTTTCCTTGAATTCTCCTGTGTCCATAAATGCCTCAATATTATAAGCAGCTACATAATGCCCAAAATTTGGCCTCCCTGGATTGATACCATATCCTCCCCCAGACATAATTCCTCCTAAAATATCAACGACACACATAAACCCATATCCTTTATGAGACCCTAATTCACGAGTTCCTCCAACAGGTAAAAGATATGAAGAAGCACCACCTTCACGATCAGACAAGTCATATCCTGGAGGAGGAGGGTCAACCTCATCCATAATCGGATTACCCTGAGAGTCAGCAACCCAACCTCCTAAAAGTTGAGTTTCGTTTCTTCTAGCTAAACCTAATTTATTTCCTGCAACAGCACTCATAGCAGCATCAAATACAAAAGGGCCTTCTTTTAGACCAGGTGCTGCAACTGCGATTGGGTTTGTTCCTAATAAAGGCTCAGAGCCCCATGTTGGGAGCACACTTGGAGGGCATGACGTCATACACATTCCAATCATATCTTTTTCAGTAGCTCTCAAAGCATGGTAGGAAGCCATACCTAAATGTCTAGAATTATGAATTGTCACTACACCCATCCCTACTTTTTCAGCTTTCTCTATAGCAATATCCATAGCCCTCGCTGCCATTACAATTCCTATACCTTGGTCTCCATCAATATTTGCAGTAGAAGGAGTCTCTCTAGTGATTTTCCAATTGGGGGTAGGATTAATAGAACCATCACCATATCCTGTGACATATGATCTCAACATATTTGAGACCCCATGAGTCTCAACTCCTCTCATGTCAGCTTTAACTAAAACATCTGCTGCTAATTCAATATCATTTTTTGATAAACCCATTTTAGAAAATATGGCCTCAACAGTTTCTCTTAAATTATTCTCTGAAACTATCACTTGGTCTTTTGGTTGTACTTTAAATTGTTCTAACAATTTTGACTCCTAGATTTTTTGGGAATTCTACGCTTTGAAAATGCATGACACAAGTTCAAACAAGTAAGTATAGACTTAATATTTTTGTTAACATATACGTCAAATGCAAAAAAATAATTATCAATGAAAAACAATACACCTTATTGGGTTCTAATACCTTCCTTAATATTAACAATAGTTATAATTGCGCCTTTGTTGTACTTGATTTTAAAATCTATTAATGCTGATAGTGATATTTGGGAATGGATTTTCCGGTGGCAAACATTATTAATAGTAATTAGATCACTCACTTTAGTTGCTACTGTTTCAGTAATTTCTCTAATTATCGCCCTACCTTTATCAATTCTAACTACTAAAACAGATTTACCATTTAAATTTTTTTTCACAATTTCACATGCACTGCCTTTGGTAATCCCCAGTTATGTAGGGGCTTATCTTTTCATGACTGCATTCAGTCCAAAAGGTTTATTTTACAAATTTATATCAAATTATTTTGAAATTAACTCCATCCCAAATCTTTATGGATTTTGGGGAGCCGCAATTGTTTTGTCTTTATTAAATTTCCCATATTTATTTTTAACATTAAGGGCAACCTTAATTAGAATAGATCCAGAAATTGAAGAAAGTGCAAAACTGTTAGGTTTAAACGATTTTTCAATAATTTACAAAATTATTCTTCCCCAACTCAAACCAGCTATTTTTTCGGGAATTCTAATAATCAGCCTTTACACTTTAAGTGACTTTGGAGCAGTTTCATTACTTAGGTTTAAAACATTTACATGGGCAATTTTCTTAGAATATGAAACTGGAGGATCCCATTCTGCAGCTATTCTTTCAGTAGGGTTATTCATTATTGCAATGAAATTGATTATCTTAGAAGCTTTAGTAAATAAAAATTTCCGGTACCATACCATTAAAAGTGTAGGGCAAAAAAAGCCATTAATACTCAAACTCAATAAGTTTAAAATCCCTTGTATATTCTTATGTTTAATAGTTTTTACTTTTTCTTTATTAGTTCCTATATCTGTTTTAAGTTTTTGGTTAGTTAGAGGAATTTATCATGGAGAAATAGTTTCAATTGATTATTTGCCTATATTCAATTCTATTTACATATCAATGCTAACTACAATTACCGTCATATTATTTGCAATTCCACTTTCGTTTTTAACAATCAGACATAAAAGTATTTTAGGTAAAGTACTAGAAAGATTAAGTTTCATAGGCTTTGCACTACCTACAATTTCTGTGTCTTTAGGACTTGTTTATATTGGAGCAAGAATTGGATCACCAATTTATCAGTCAACATTTATGTTAATAATAGGATGTTTAATATTATGCCTACCAGTTGCTCTAGGTCCGATCAAATCACGTTTATTACAAATAAACCCAAATTTAGAAGATGCAGGAAAAACTTTAGGGCTCAGTAATATTATTTCAACTTTTAGAATCACTATCCCAATTTTGAGACCAGGATTAGTAATGTCTTCATCACTAGTATTTTTTGTTACTATGAAAGAACTTCCTGCAGTATTATTTTTATCTCCACTAAATTTCCCAACCTTATCTACTAGAATTTGGAGTTATTCATCTGAAGCATTTTTCGCAAAAGCAGCCGTTCCATCATTAATTTTAATTTTTTGTTCCTCTATAATATTTGCAATATTTCTTTATAAAAGTAAATTGGATTTTTCTTAATGATAAAAAAACAGAGTGTTCTATCTTGTAAAAACTTATCGAAATCATTTAGTTCTACACTAGCAGTTAACAATGTATCTTTAGAATTATTTGAAGGTGAAACTTTAGGTGTATTAGGTTCAAGTGGGTGTGGAAAAACAACACTGCTAAGGCTAATAGCGGGACTTGAAACACCTGATAAAGGGGAAATACAAATTTCTAATTCTATAGTTCAAAACTCTCAAACCCACATTCCTACTCACAAAAGAAATCTAGGAATGGTATTTCAAGACTACGCATTATTTCCTCATATGACTGTTAAACAAAATATTTTATTCGGACATCAATCCTCAAATCACACTAATACTTTAAATCACTTGTTAGAACTTACTAGACTTAATGGACTTGCAGACAGATTTCCTAACGAACTTTCTGGTGGACAACAACAACGTGTAGCACTAGCTAGAACATTAGCCACTACACCAGATTTAATCTTAATGGATGAACCTCTATCAAATTTGGATGCATCATTAAGAAAGGATGTTCGAAAAGAAATAAATGAAATACTAGTATCAAGCAAAACAGCATGTATTTTTGTCACACATGATAAAGAAGAAGCCTTTACTATTTCTGACCGGGTCGCTGTTATGGATGATGGACATATAGAACAATTAGATCCTCCTGATAAAATTTATTTTTGGCCTGAATCAAAAAAAGTGGCTATTTTAAGTGGGACTTGTGAATTTATTCCTGGAGTCATATCAGATAAAATAGTAAGTACAGTGCTAGGAGATTTACCTTTAAGAAAATCTAACGAATTTACAAATGGTACAAAAGTTTCTGTTGTAACTAGACCAACAGATTTTGAAATTACTGTTTCTCCAAAAGGCGACTGCATAGTAGTCGATAAAAAATTTACAGGAGACGAAAATATTTTTTCTATCCAACTGCCAACTGGTGAGAATTTACAATGTAAACACAAAATTCATACTTCTTTATTTGCAGGATTAAAAGTAAACCTTACTGCTAATCCCCATACTAAATTCACCGCTTTTTTACCATAATTGTATATTTGTAAAGTAATCAGTATCCTAAATAGACCCCAATAAAAAAAATAGTCTCTATGAACTATCTATGAACAATAAATATGAAACAGTAATAGGCCTTGAGGTACATTCTCAACTTTTAACAAAAAGTAAAATGTTTTGCGGATGTGAATCTGATTACCAAAATGCTCAACCAAACTCTAGAGTTTGTCCAATATGCATGGGAATGCCCGGAGTTCTCCCTGTGGTAAACAAAAAAGCAGTTGAACTGATTATAAAAACTGGACTAGCTATAGGATGCTCAATAAATCAAGAAACCAAATTTGATAGAAAAAACTATTCTTATCCCGATTTAATGAAAGGATATCAAATTTCTCAATTTGATTTGCCCGTCGCTATTAATGGGAATCTAAACATTTCTCTAGATGGCAATGAAAAAACCATCGGAGTCACTCGAGTCCATTTAGAAGAGGATGTTGCTAGATTAATTCATAAAAACGAATCTAACGGAACTTCTCACAGCCTCATAGACATTAACAGAGCAGGAGTACCTTTAATGGAAATAGTGAGTGAACCAGACATGAGATCACCAGAAGAAGCAAACGAATATTTAATCCAACTTCACTCAATTGTTAGATCAATTAAGGCTAGTACTGCAAATATGGAAGAAGGAAGTTTTAGGTGCGACGCTAATATAAGTATGCGATTAAAAGGAACAACAGAGTTAGGGACAAAAGTAGAAATCAAAAATGTAAATAGCTTCAGGTCAGTTTTTAGAGCTTTACAATTTGAACAAAATCGCCAAATCAATTTACTAGAAAAAGGCGAAGAAATTGTACAAGAAACACGCGGATGGTCTGATGAGTCTGAAAAAACTGTAAGTCAAAGGATTAAAGAATTTGCTGCAGATTATAGATATTTTCCTGAACCAGATTTACCCCCAATCATTATCTCAAAAAAATGGGTGGATGAAATCAAATCAACTATAGATGAATTACCTGCTGAAAAAATCAAAAGATTTATAACATCATTCAAGTTGTCTCAATACGATTCTAGCCTTTTAATATCCAACGATATAGTTTCAACTTTTTTTGAAGATACACTTAAAGAATGTAAAAACTTAGGGTTAAAGGAACAAACATCTGCTAAAACATGTGCCAACTTATTGAATGTTGACTTACCAAGAATATTAAACGAAAAACAAATTCAGGTTACAGATTTAAAAACTGATTATAAAAATTTAGCAATTCTAATTAAAATGATCAGTGAAGACACTCTAAATAGTACTATGGCAAAAACTGTTTTCGATAATATGTTATTGCTAGGCAAAAACCCTATAGAAATTGCTGAAAATTTAGGCCTTTCTCAAATCAGTGACACAGATTCTTTAGAACAAATTATTTCTAACATACTCTCTAACAACACTTCTGCAGTACAAGACTATCTTGAAGGAAAAGAAACCGCTATACGTTTTTTAATTGGACAAGTAATGAAAGAAACAAAAGGTAAAGCTAATCCTAAAATTGCTACTGAAATTTTAATCAATCAAATTAAAAAGAGTTAATTTGAATAATTCAAAACAACCTGAAATCGTAGTGATTGGTGGAGGAACAGGCTTATCAATCCTTCTCAAGGGTATCAAAACAGTTTTTGAGAATATTTCTGCCATCATTGGTGTTTCAGATGATGGAGGCAGCTCAGGGGAATTACGAAAAGAATTCGGAATTTTGCCTCCCGGAGATTTCAGAAATTGTTTAATTGCACTATCAAATTCTGAAAACAATTTAATAGAGTTGTTAAATTACAGATTCAAATCTCAATCAAAATTAAATAACCATAATTTAGGTAATCTCATTCTTTTTGCGCTAGACAATATCACGCATGATTTTGAAGAATCTATAACTGTTTTAGGGGAATTATTAAACATCAAGGGAAAAATTGTTCCTGCTGCATTAACTCCCATTGATTTAACAGCTAAGCTGGAAACAGGCACTATCATTCAAGGGGAAACTAATATAAGAGCTCTTGGTGAAGCTGTTAAAGAAATTAAAATTTCTCCACTGAATATTAAGGCAAATCCTAATGCAATAAAGATTATAGAAAAAGCAGATCTAATATTAGTTGGTCCAGGGAGTTTATATTCCAGTATTATTCCAAATCTTTTAATAAAAGAAATTAAAAATGCTATTTTAAATTCAAAAGCTCAAAAATATTTGATTTGTAATGTTGCTACTGAAAATGGTGAAACCAACAACTATGACTCCAATGATCATATTCAATCAATTCAAAACCATTTGAATAAAAATATATTTGATTCGATAATAGTTAATAACAATATCGAAAATTTTTACTCAGAAAATAATGTCAAACCAGTAATACCTCAATCTAATTACCCGAACACAAAAATCATTTATGGGGATGTAGTTAATGAAAATAACAGAATTCGACATGACTCAAATAAACTCGCCGATTTGATAAAGAATTCTTTCAAAATATAATTACAGACTATTAAATATCAAATAAAACTGTATAATTTCTTGCTATGGCCACTATTATAAATATTTTAATGATTACAATTTCAGTTTTGCTAATTGGCATCATACTGATTCAGGTTCGAGGACAAGGAGGGGGACTGTTCGGTGCAGCAGAATCTTCTTATAGAACTAGAAGAGGAATCGAATTGATACTGTTCAGGCTGACTATATTATTGGTAATTTTGTTCGTAGTAATTTCTATAATTAGCGCAAGTAGCTGGTTTGGGATTAACAGTTAATCAATCCAATCCCAATTCGTTTCTCCCGACGAGTCTTCTAACTTAACTCCTAAATCAGTTAGCCTATCTCTAATTAAATCGGAAGATTCAAAATCTTTTTTATCTCTCATAACAGATCTTAAATCTATCAAAAGATCAATAAATCCATTTACATCGGAATCTTTTTCGTTTTTCTTTGAGTCTAATTTGACTCCAAGTACATTAGATAATTCCAACAATGTACCCTTTGCTTGGTTCACATTTTTACCATCAGTTGCCTCTCGATTAATATCTCTAGATAAATCGAATAAAACAGATAATGCAATTGGAGTATTAAAATCGTCATCCATTGCTTCAATAAAACGATCAACATATGATTGAACCTCTAATACTTGTCCATTTTGTGATTGAACTTTTAGTGCATTCCTAAGTCTATCTAAAGCTTTTTCTTGCGAATTCACAGCTATATCACTAAATACCAACGGGCTCCTGTAATGAGAACTTAAAAAAAACATTCGTAAACTATCGGGAGAAAATTTTTCCAAAGCAGATGAAATACTAAATACATTTCCTATAGATTTACTCATCTTTTCTTGGCCATACCCTAAAGTTCCATTATGAACCCAAAAATCAGCGAAAGGGACGTTGCCAGTTGCCGACTCTGATTGAGCAATTTCATTTTCGTGATGAGGAAATACTAGGTCCAATCCACCTCCATGGATATCAATTGAATCTCCTAAATATTTCAAAGCCATTGCACTACATTCAATATGCCATCCTGGCCTACCATTTCCCCAAGGACTAGGCCAAAATGGTTCATTTTTTTTATGTTTTTTCCATAGAGCAAAATCTGCGGGGAATTCTTTATTTTCATCTATTTCTAATCTAGCTCCTGCCAACAAATCTTCTACTTTACGATTACTCAATTTACCGTAATCTTTATCAGAATTTACTCGGAAATAAACGTCGCCATCGATTGCATAGGCAAATTTGTTTTCAATCAACTGAGAAATTAAATCTATAATTGCAGGAATTTCTTCAGTTGCTTTGGGATATTTTGTAGCCACTTTAACATTTAAGGTTTTTAATTCATGTAAATACTCTGCAATATTTTTATCTGCCAATTCAGATACTTCAATATTTTGAAGATTAGCAGCTTTGATCATTTTGTCATCAACGTCTGTGAAGTTTTGGATGTAATTAACTTTAAAGCCCTTAAATTCCAAATATCTACGAATTACGTCAAATACTATTGCTGACATTGCATGCCCTAGATGCGCAGAATCATAAGGAGTAATTCCACAAACATACATGTTTACAGTGTCGTTTGTAACATTAAAATTTTGATTTTCTCTTGAGAGTGTATTGTAAAGTTTCATATTATTTTTGAACTGTAGCTATGGAAATCACTGAAATTCCTTCACCTTTTCCAATCATCCCCAAACCATCTGTTGTAGTGGATTTAATATTAATCTGGTTGCTTAAAATACCCAAAGTAGTAGCAATTGATTTTTCCATTAGTTTCACAAATTTCTTCAACCGTGGTTTTTCGGCAATGATTGTAGCATCGATATTCTCAATAGCCCAACTCGACTCTCGGATAATTTCATTGGTTCGTTTCAACAAAACCAAGCTAGAGATATTTTCAAATTTGGGATCACCTGATGGGAAATAGTCTCCTATATCTCCCATAGAACATGCGCCCAAGAGACTATCAATGATTGAGTGTATCAAAACATCTCCATCACTATAACCTAATAATCCAAAATCATAAGGTATGGACACACCTCCCAATATTAGGTTTATATCTGGGGAAAATCTGTGGACATCGTAGCCTATTCCTGTTCTAAACATTACTTTTCAAACTTCATCTTATAAAATTGTTCAAGAATTTCTAAATCATTCTCATCAGTAATTTTCAAATTCGTTTTTTCACCTTCAAAAACAATCACATTCAGTCCCAAATCTACAAATAAAGCGGCATCGTCTGTCATGTCAGGAAGGTGTTTTTGATAAGCACTATACATTTTTTGATACAAAAAGAATTGAGGTGTCTGAACTAAAAATAAATTTTGTCTATCAAAATTTTTCATTACACTTTCATCTTCAACATATTTGACAGTGTCATTGATGGGATAACCAGGAATTGCAGAATCGAAATCTTTTAAAATCTCCAATCCTTTTTTAATCATTAAATTTGAAACAAAAGGCCTAGCTCCATCATGAATCGCAAGATAATCATAAGAATCTCCTAAATAATCTAAGGCACATTTGACAGAATCTTGCCTTCTGTCACCTCCAATAATCATTTCAATATTAGTAGAAATCACACGCATCAATTGAACAATTTCATTAAAATTATTTTTGTTACAAACCACAACAATTTTGTCAAACAGATTTGATTGTAAAAAAGTTTTTACACTCAAACTAATTACATTTTCTGAGAAAATTTTATATAACATTTTGTCACTATTACCAAATCTGACACTTTTACCTGCAGCTAATATAATTGCAACTTTTTTAATTGAAGTATTCATTTAATATAATTTTTCACTTGTTCATTCTAAAATGTTTCAATAAACAGTTTAAATGTTAAAATCATTGTATCCAAATTAAAGGTATTTAATGTCATCAAACTATTGGATGTTTGTAGAAACATCAGAAAATGCACAAATCACTCGTCGAAAAGGGTATTCCATTTTTGGAATGAGCCCTAAATATAAAAAACGAGCTCAAAGAATGCAACCAAATGATAGGGTTTTATTTTACGAAAGGTCTAAAATGATTTGGACTGCGTCTGCAACTATTTCTTCAAAGTATTTTGAAGACACATCCGAAATTTGGCCTATTGAAAAAAATCCTGAAGATTACAAAATTAGGATTAATTTAAAACCAAACTATATATTAGATGAATCCGAATCCATCAACGGATTAAAAGTAGGAGCATCATTAGAATATGTCAAAAAATGGGCTCCTGAAAAATGGCCCTTAGCCTTTTGGGATACGCTTCATTTGCTTCCACAAAGAGATTTTAAATATTTAGAAGATGAAATGAGAAGAATTAAAACAGGTATAAAAGCTGACGCTATCATTGATCGAAGTAAAAAAACAAAAAATAGGCGAAGCCCAAATGAATAATCATAATCATGACATCCCAAGCCTTACATCTTTAGCAACTTGTGCTGGTTGAGCATCTAAATTAAGTCCAAAAGACCTGGAACAAGTTTTGCTTCAGTTGCCAAAAGTAAGTGACTCTAGATTATTAGTTGGTTCATCAACTAGTGATGATGCTGCTGTATTCAAAATCAATCAAAATACTGCGTTAGTTTCTACTGTAGATTTTTTCCCGCCCATAGTAGATGATCCCTATTTATTTGGAGCTATTTCTGCTGCAAATTCTTTAAGTGATGTGTATGCAATGGGAGGTATCCCATTAATTGCATTAAATATAGTTGGATTCCCTTCTGATTTAGACTTTTCTATTCTTACAGAAATACTCAAAGGCGGTGCGGAAAAAGCGCGAGAAGCAAACACTTTAATTGTTGGTGGTCATACAATAAATGACGCCGAACCTAAATATGGACTATCAGTTACGGGAATGGTTACTCCTGGCCAACAAGTAACAAATGTTGGCGCCAAAGTTGGAGATTATTTGATTTTGACTAAACCTTTAGGCACAGGGATTATTACAACTGCTGCTAAACAAAACAAAATTTCTCAAGAAATATTATCTGTAGCCACTAACAATATGGCTAAATTAAACAAAACAGCTTCAGAAATCATGATGAAAATTGGAGTTAACGCTTGTTCAGATATAACTGGATTCGGATTGTTAGGTCACTTAAAAGAAATGGTATCTAATGATCCCATTAATTTTGAGATAACCCTTAAAGATATCCCTGTAATAGATGGAACTTGGGAACTAATTCATCAAGGAATAGTCCCTGGAGGCACTGTTAGAAACCTTGAATCCCTCGATAAAACCATTAATTGGGGGAACACAATAAGTGAAGAAGAAAAAATACTACTTTGCGATGCTCAAACTTCTGGAGGGTTACTAATATCTGTAACTCAAGAAAAACTTAATGGCTTTATTGAAGAATGTGAAATACAAAATCTAGATATCTCAATAGTTGGGACTGTTCAGGAAAAAACTTCTGAACACCCAATTACCATAATAAAATGAGTAACCATTGGAAAATATAGTTGTCACATTAAAAAACCAAATAAAAACAGCTCTAGATCAATTCATTGATCATCAAAACCAACAACCATCTAAAAACTTATCTGTAAATATTGAAAGACCCAAAAATACAGAGTATGGAGATTTTGCTACTAATATTGCTTTTCAAGTTTCTAAAGAATACTCAGTTTCACCAATGCAAGCCGCTGAATCAATATCACAATATATAGATACCGAAAACTTAATTGAAAGTTTTGAAGTCACCCCTCCAGGTTTTATTAACCTGATAATTAATAAAAAATGGCTACAATCTCAAGTCAATCAAATCAGAAAAGCTTCTTGTACATTTGGAGATTCCAACATAGGAAATGATTCCAAAATACAAGTAGAATATGTCAGCGTTAACCCAACTGGAGTTTTACACATTGGTCACGCTAGAGGTGCAATAATAGGAGATACAATTTCCAATGTTTTAAGCAACAATGGGTTCAATGTAACAGATGAGTATTACCTTAACGATTCAGGCAAACAAATTGATAAATTTAACCAATCAGTAAAAATCCGATATCAACAATTATTCGACATAAATGTCGACCTACCTGAAGATTCATATTCAGGTGAAGACATCATAGAAATCGCAAAACAAATCAAAGATGAACATTCTGATAAATTTCTTACCCCAAATCTTGAAAATGAGATGAATTCATTAGCTCACAATTTAATTATAGGTAAAATTTCTGATTCTCTAGAACAATTAGATATAAATTTTGATACTTGGTTTAGCGAAAAAAGTTTGTTTAATGATGGTCAATTCCAAAAATGTTTAGAAGAATTTGAAAAACAAAACCTTTTAATCAATAGAGACGGCGCAAAATGGCTTGCCACCACTAAACTTGGCGAAGAAAAAGATAATGTAATTATAAGAAGTGATTCTACACCAACTTATTTTTCTACAGATATTGCATACCATTTTGATAAATTCTTAATAAGGAAATTTAATCAAGTAATAAACGTGTGGGGTGCTGACCATCAAGGACAAATTCCTAGGTTGAACTCAGCATTATCTGCATTGAATATAGACACAAAAAACTTAAAATTCATTCTTGTGCAAATGGTCCGTTTCAAAAAAGGAGAAATTTCAGAAAAATTATCCAAACGACTTGGAACTGCAATACCTCTTAATGATTTAGTTGAGGAAATTGGTGCTGATGCTTGCAGATTTATGTTTTTGTATAGATCTCATGACAGTCAATTAGAATTTGATTTAGATTTAGCTACTTCTCAATCTTCTGAAAATCCAGTTTATTCTGTGCAATATGCTTATGCTCGAACCTGTAGTATCCTCGAAAATGCCAAAAGTATTGAAATGGATTTGAATCCATCAAATTTAGCTTACTTGAATTCCGATTTTGAAATTTCATTGATACACAAAATGCTAGATTTATATGATGTGATAGAAGTAGTGATAAAAAATTTAGAACCTCACCACCTTGCTCATTACTCTACTGACTTAGCTTCTGCATTTCATGTTTTTTATCAACATTGCAGAGTCATTTCAGGCGACCCTCAAGAAATTGCAATCACTAATGCAAGACTTCAACTAGTTGATGCAACAAGAATAGTATTAAAAAAATGTTTAGATTTGATGGGCATTTCAGCACCCGAAAAGATGTAAAACCATGATAACAATTAAAATAATGTACTGGAAAGAAATCCCTGTTCAAATATTAGTTCAAGATTCAACTCAAAAATATTCAGTAGAATTAGATACAAGATTTCAACAAGCTGTAGATTCAATTGCTATGTTTGATGGAAGTATGGGAACTGATGAATATTTAGATGGGTGGCAATGGAAAGAATCCAAAAGTAATATGACATTAGAAAATGCAATTGATAAACTAACAAAATATTACAATCAAGGAATGCCAGATAACTTTGTATCACAAATCAGAGATCAAATTAAAAATGGAACAAGAAATGAAACTCCCGGTTCAATTGAACAATGGATAAATGATGACAAACCTATCTAATAAATCTCAAGAACTTTTAAACAGGATCAGTAAAGGAGAAACCATCATATCTGATGGTGGAACAGGAACTTATCTACAAAATAACGGATTAGAACCTGGAGGATGCCCTGAAGAATTTAACGATTCAAACCCTGAAGTAATAAAAAAAATGGCTAGAGAATATTTTGAAGCTGGATCAGACATGGTACTAACAAACTCATTTGGAGGCTCTATTTTTAGACAAAAACATTACGGATTTGAGGAATCAGTTTTCAAATTCAACAAATTGGCAGCTCAACACGCCAAAAGCCAAGCGCCAAAAAATGGATTTGTGTGTGGCTCGTTAGGTCCAACAGGAGAATTTCTAGAGCCTTTAGGTACAGTCTCAAAACAGGAAATGTATAACTCGTTCAAAAATCAGGCTTTAGCTTTAGAAGAAGGTGGAGCAGACTGTGTAGTGATAGAAACAATGCTAGATATTGACGAAACTTCAATAGCCATAGACGCTGTTAGAGAAAACACCAGCATGCTAGCTATGGCTTCCATGACTTTTGATAAAGGACCTAGGGGATATTTTACAATGATGGGAGTAACTCCAGAAGATTCCGCAAAACGCTTACAAAAAGCGGGAGCACAAATTGTAGGAGCCAATTGTGGAAACGGTATAGAAAACATGATAGAAATCTCATCTAAAATGCGTGAGTCGACAGACCTTCCTATGATTGTACATTGTAATGCTGGCATACCTTCTTTAGTCTCAGGAGAAATTCTTTATCCGGAAAGTCCCGAATATATGGCCGAACAATTCATGAAACTAATACAAGTGGGAGTAAATATTATTGGTGGGTGTTGCGGAACAAGCCCTAAACACATTAAGGCATTATTTAATGCAATCAATAAATAAAAAATCTACTCCATCTCCTGCAGAGATAACAACTGTTTTTGGAGATTGTGTTTCTTTGTTTCCCATTGACAAGCAATTTAATGACATTTCAATAGGTTTATATTTAAAAAAATCAAAATACACAATTTGGTCATTTAGTCATTTACCAGACACAAATTCTAGAATTCATTCTATATGTCATCAATTTGAATCTTTATTAGGATTAACATTGGTTAAAGATTCGTCCAATCAACTGTTTTTTGATTGCGGAGACAATCACATACAACCCTTAAAGTTCTTGTTTGCACAAGTAGTTTCTAAACCTCCTGATTTCCAATTTGATAATAAAAAAATTCAAATTAAAGATTCAAAATCAGAATTTCAAATCACAGTCCATCAAAGTGCTAACGGATATAAAGTTGAATTAAATGCAGATAATACAAAATCGAAAATTAGACTGAGAATGATTAATGCAGGATTTGTAAAATATGGCGGCCTAAATTTAAACGAGGATAATTACTTGTCGTTCTCATGTGGACAAAATCATGACAAACTCATGAAAATGCTATTACCTTATTCAAGAAACTTAACAAGCGTAGATGCCATGCTAGATGCCGAGGCTCAACGTGGACAAATGACCACCAACACATTAGGATTCAGCCAAACATAATTAGAGTATAAACATGAATTCATCTCTGTCACCAAAAGAAAGAGTCATGAACGCACTTAACGGCCTCCCTGTTGATAGAACTCCTGCCGTAAACCCTACAAACATAGCTACTGTTGAATTAATGGATTTTGTAGACGCCCCTTTTCCTCAAGCATGTCAGGACCCTGAATTAGCCGCTAGACTTTCTGCAACGGGCCACACTCAATTAGGCTTTGATTCTATTTCACCCTATTTCAGTATTATCCAAGAATCATCAGCATTAGGATGCGATATGCAATGGGAAGAAAAAGACAATTGGCCCACTGTTAGAATGGCTAACCCTATTTGGACTTCATCTTCTGATATCAAAATCCCAAAAAATTTTTTGGCACACCGAGACATTAAGACAATTACTAATTCTATAAAAATTCTGAAACAAGAATTTGGAGATTCTGTGGCAATTATTGGTAAAACCATGGGCCCATGGACTTTAGCCTACCATGTATTTGGTGTGGAAAATTTTTTATTAGGGACTATAGATGATCCTGAAGAAACCTCCAAATGCCTAGAAAAACTAAAAGAGATTTCTGTCTTATTTGGCGAAGCTCAAATAGATGCTGGTGCAGATGCATTAACATTTCCAGACCACGCAACAGGTGATTTGGTAAGTGGACATTATTACAAAAGATTTTTACAAGAGATTCACGAAGAAATGGTAGAGGCCTTACCGGTCCCTCTAATTTTACATATTTGTGGTCAAACTATAGATAGAATGCAATATATTTCCGAAACAGGGATGTCCGCTTTCCATTTTGATTCAAAAAATGACCCTTTTGAATCTATGAAAGCTGTTAATGGAAAGATTAAATTAGTTGGCAATATAAATAATCCTGAAACTTTATATGCTAAAGATCCAGAGGCAGTTAAACAAGAGGTTTTCAAATGCTTAGATGCTGGGGTACAAATGGTCGGCCCAGAGTGCGCAGTACCATTATCAACAAAAATTCAAAATTTAATGGCAATTCCTGAAGCAATTACTGAATGGACACAAAAAAATATTTATTAACAAAAATTCATCGTATAATAATATTTATTAACAAAAAGAGTTTCTATGCCTATTACTAACCAAACACTAGAAAGCGAATTAAACAATATCGCTAATTTACAAGAAAGAGATCACATCAGAAAATTATGGGATCATGCTGATAGTTTAATGCAGGAAATGTCAGTGAATTTAATTCAAGGAAATAATATTGCAGTTGACGAGTTAACCAAACAAGCTTTAGACAACGGATTTGACGCCAATACAATTTTAGATGAAGGCTTAATAGCAGGAATGGCTATAGTAGGTGTTAAGTTTCGCGACAACTTAATTTTTGTTCCTGAAGTACTAGTTGCTGCAAGGGCAATGAAAGCAGGAATGGTCTATATAGAACCCATATTATCTGCTTCTGGAATCGAACCTATAGGCAAAGTAATTATGGGAACAGTAAAAGGCGACTTACATGATATCGGTAAAAACCTTTGCATTATGATGCTTCGAGGAGCTGGATTTACAGTAATAGATTTAGGTGTTGACACTTCTTCAGAAGAATTCATAGAGGCTGTTGAAGAGCATAATGCTGAAATATTAGGAATGTCTGCGTTGTTGACTACAACAATGCCTAATATGGGAAAAACAATCACTTCATTTGAAGAAATTGAAATGAGAGACCTTGTCAAAATTATGGTCGGAGGAGCTCCATTATCTCAAGAATTTGCAGATGAAATGGGAGCGGACGGATTCGGAAAAGATGCTATTTCATGCGTTGACCTAGCCAAACAATTTGTAGCGAATGAGAATTAAATGGATGAGATTGATAAAGAGAAATACTTTAAAAGTATTTCAAAACTAGATTCTATTTTTCGAGACATTTCTTCAAATGTCACTGAAATATCTAAATGGAGATGTCCATATAAAAATGTATCAGATAGATGTACTGCAAAATTTGGCTGTAGAAACCAAAAACGTACGGATGTCCTCAATGATCTTTTTTTATGTATAGGTAGTGATAATTTAGATTATAGATCTGCATGGGATTCATAAAATGTCTCCAGTATTCTCTGATGGCTCCCGGCATGAATCATTACCTAACAAAACAATTTTTGATTATGCAGATTTTCTTAAGATACGCGTACCGACAGCATGTCGGAGAAATGGTTCCTGTCATGAATGTATAGTTGAAATAAAAAACGGAAAAGAGGCACTAAACCCCATTTCCAAATCAGAAGATTTTCTAAAAGATGGTTACAGATTAGCCTGTCAAGCTGTAGTTGAAAAATTAGATTCAGTCGTTGAGTTTTCTACTTTGAGAAGACAACCAAGAATTCTTACCAAATCTATATCTCGAGATATAGAAACTTCTCCCAAGGTCACCACCAAAAATGGAAGAGTTTTTATTGATCAAATGGATTCAGATATTTACAAAGGGAAAATTTTAGGTTTATCAGGAGATATTGGAACAACCACTATAGTACTTAAAATAGTAGACCTAGAAACAATGGAACCATTAATTACTTCATCTTTTGAAAATCCTCAAAGGTTTGGAGGATCTGATGTAATGAATAGAATTTCTTACGATAGTGGAGACAATCATGGGGAATTAAAAAATGTACTTGTAGCTTCAATTAATTTTGAAATTGGTGAAATGTGCAAAAGTATTAATGCCCACAGAAGACAAATTTATGATTGTGTTTTAGTTGGAAACACAACTATGAGAGATATTTTATTTGGCATCAATGTTGAGTCTGTAGGACAAAAACCTTACAAATCTATAATTCAAACAGATTTTGAAAATAATAAACGTAAAAACACTTCACTTGAAGAATATGCTGAAAAATTAGGCATCAGAATTTTCCCTAAAGCAAAAATTTACAGTGGTCCATTAATTAGTTCCCACATAGGATCTGATATTGCAGCAGACCTTTTAACTATTCAAATTGATGATAGTGATTCAAATATTATGTTAGTTGATGTAGGTACAAACACTGAGGTAATTATAGGAAATAAAAACGAAATGTTTGCTGCCTCGTGTCCTGCAGGCCCTGCCTTTGAGGGCGGTGAAGTGAAATACGGTATGCCTGGATATGAAGGAGCAGTAGAAAAATTAGAAATCAATAACGGAACTGTAATTTCTACCACTATCGGTGATAAACCAGCAGAGGGAATTTGTGGTTCAGGATTAGTAGATTTACTTGCAGAATTAAGGAAATCTAATTTGATGAATGACTTAGGAGTCTTATCTGACAACAAACAAGAATTTGAATTTGATTCATCAAACAAAATGACAATTTCAAAAGCTGAAATCAGCTCATTAGCCCAAGCAAAATCTGCTAATTATTGTGGCCAATATATTACCCTTCGCAAATTCGGTAAATCAGTCGATTCATTAGATTATTTATATCTTGCTGGAGGATTTGCTAATTACATCAATTCTCAAAATGCTATAGATATAGGATTTATTGCAAACTTTCCCAAAGAAAAAATAAGAAAAGTTGGCAATGCTTCATTAGAGGGAGCAACTTTAATGTTGAAATCTACAGAATTAAGAGCGCGGATAGAAAAAATTTGTTCTAACATACAACATATAGAACTCGAAACAACTCCAGATTTTTTTGAAATATTTGTCGAGGGATGTATGTTTAAATCAATGCCAACTAATTTCACATAATAGAGGTATCTATATGAATTGGACTGTACTGATAACAGATTACGCTTGGCCATCAATTGAACCAGAAAAAAAAATACTCGAAGATGCAGGCGCTAAAGTAATCATTGCACCATCTACAGATGAAAAAACTCTTATACGTTTAGCAGAACAATCTGATGCGATACTAACTTGTTTTGCCCATGTAAATAGTAAAGTAATTGAATCTGCAAAAAAATGTGTTGCTATAGGAAGGTTTGGTGTAGGAGTTGATAATATTGATGTAGCAAAAGCTACGGAAACAGGTATAGCTGTCACATATGTTCCAGATTATTGCATAGATGAAGTTTCTGACCACGTATTCGCATTACTTCTTAGTTGGAATAGAAAAGTAATTCAACTAAATGACTCTGTAAAAAATTCAGGGTGGGGATCAATGGAATTAAATATGCGAATAATGCGACTTCGAGGAAAAACATTAGGAATTATAGGATTTGGTAGAATCGGACAATCTGTTGCTACTAAGGCAAAAGCTTTTGGATTAAAAGTTTTAGTATGTGATCCGAATGACAATCAAAACCTCAATAATGAAATTCAAAATGTTTCATTAAACGAACTACTGCAAAATTCAGATTTCATCACTTTGCATGCTCCATCTACTAGCTCCACGCATAAAATGATAGGTACCAACCAATTTAATTTAATGAAAAAGGATGCTTTCATCATTAATTGTGCGCGTGGGGCGCTAATCGATGAAAAAGCTTTATATGATGCTTTGATTCAAAATCAAATATCTGGAGCTGGGTTGGATGTAATGATCGAAAACATTCCAAGCAGTACAAATCCTCTATTCAAATTAGAAAACCTGATTGTGACTCCTCACACTGCCTTTTTCTCTCAAGAAAGCACTTTAGAATTAGAGCAACGAGGCGCTATGGAAGTTGTAAAAGTAATCAATGGGCACATGCCAGATAATTTAGTCAATCCTGAAGTTTTGAATCACAAAAATCCTCGACATCAACTCACTAAATCATAGTAATGCTTTGACCACCATCTATCACAACACAAGAACCTGTAATCAAACCTGCTCCCTCTGAACTTAGATAAGCAACTAAGGTGCCAAATGATTCAGGCCAACCAAATTTCCCCATAGGTAAATTATTTGAAATAAAATCGCTGACTACCTCTTCAGAATTTTGATTTTGAAATTTCTCCCAACTTCCTCCAGGATGCTCTATTGATCCTGGAGCTATAGAATTTACTGTAATACCTTGACTCGCCAAAGAAATTGCTGCATGTTTTGTAGCAGCAATTAAAGCTGCCTTAGAAGACATATAAGAAATATTCCCTCCATATTCTCTACCCCAAATAGAAGCAATATTAATTATTCTTCCCCACTTTTTATTCTTCATAGAAGGAGTGACTAATTTCATTAATTCAAAACCCGAAAACAAATTCATATCAAAAGTAGACATAAAATCTTTTGTAGATGTTTTTTCAATATTTTCTCTAGATTTAGTACCGCCAACATTATTAATTAATATATCAATTTCACCCATTTCTTT
>CAJWPE010000019.1 GCA_913045625.1 uncultured Chloroflexota bacterium
TCTAAATTGGGAGAACCATTGGGGTCTGATGGAGTTCCAACGGTGATAATTGAAATTTCACCAAGATTTAGATCAGAGTCGTCAATGTGTTGAAATAATAGTCTTTTTAGATTGCAATTTTTTTCAATTAATTTATCTAATCCTGGTTCAAAAATTTGCGGATTGAATGAATTTAATGAGTTTATTCTTTGACTATCAATGTCGTAACCCGTTACTTCATGCCCTAATTCTGCTAAGCATGCTGCAGTTACTACTCCTGCATAACCCATCCCTATGACACTTACTTTCATGGTTCATCCTTTAGCTGAAATCCACTTGGGACAAGAGTTTCTATGAATGTCTTTGCACATTTTTCCCATGTAAATTGTTTCCCGTAATTTTCAACAGAAGTTTTAGATAATTTTAGTGCTTCATATATAGCAATTTCTAGATCTTCATCTAAAAAACCTGAAACTTGATGTTCAACTACATCTATTGGACCTTGAACAGGGTATGCAGCTACTGGAGTTCCGCAAGCCATACTTTCTATCATTACAATTCCAAAAGTATCAGTTTTACTAGGAAATACAAACACGTCTGCCGATTGAAAATATGGAGCTAATTCATCATGTTTAATCGCTCCAAAAAATCTTACTCCTGCAGATGAGTATTTTTTCTCAAGTGTAGATTTATAAGGACCATCTCCTACAATCCATACTTCAAAGTCAGGTTTTTTTGAAAGTTCACATAAAGTTTCTATATTTTTTTCTTTACTTACTCTTCCGACGTATAGCAATGCATGTGATTTAGGGTCGTTTTTGGGAATTAAAGGTGCATTGGGTTGAGGGAATAGATCTGGATCAATTCCTCTAGACCAAAGTTTAAGATTTTGAAATCCTTTGGAGTCTAATGTATTAATTACTGTAGGAGTTGGGACTAGTACTTGATGTGAAGGTGAATGAAACCATCTAACATATTTCCAAATCCATGATTCAGGTATTTTATAAAGCATTTTTGAATATTCAGGGAGATTTGTATGATAACTAGTTGTGAAAGAGAATCCTTTTTTCTTGATCCATCTCCTAGCTGCAATTCCCATAGGGCCTTCGGTAGCAATGTGAAAATATTGAGGATTGATTTCAGATAATTTCTTACCAATGGCATTTACAGGAAATGTTAGATCAATCTCGCTGTATCCAGGGAGATTTAGGGATCTAAACATAGAAGTATCAACAACTTCCACATCTATTCCATGAGCCTCAACATGTGGAATAATACTGGTTAAAGTTGTTACTACCCCATTAATTTGGGGGTGCCAAGCCTCAGTTATAAGTGCTAGTTTTGGGTTTACGATGTGATTTCCGCCAATTTAAAATTTCCCAACTTCCATCATGATTTTCAAGTAAAGCGCTACAGTTTTCCACCCAGTCACCACTGTTCATATAAACAGTATCATTAATTTTTTTGATTTCAGGATTATGTATGTGCCCACATATTACCCCATCGTATTTTTTTTCGCTCGCATGTTGACTTAAAATCGTTTCAAATTTGAGTAGCATGTTACAAGCAGCTTTAGCTCTTCTTTTAGCAAATCCCGTAACATTGATATACGGAAGGTTTAGTTTACGGGTAATGTAATTTATTGAAGTGTGGACATATAACAAAGTGTCATAGGAGGTAGTGCCTAAAAACATTACCCATCTTCCAGTGTTTGAGTTCATTAATGTGTCAAACATATCGCCATGACAAACTAAATATTTTTTACCATCAACCCCAACGTAATCTAATTGAGTTTCAAAAGTTACATTTTCAGAAAGTGAGTCTAATTCAGAGATATTTAAACCAAGATCAGAAAATTTTTTTACTGATTCATCATGGTTGCCTATCAAGTATTGAACATTTGTACCTTCAATAGCTTTTTTGTTAATTTCTATAAGTGATTCTGAATGTGATTGTGGCCAATAGTGATTTCTTTCAAGTCTCCAACCATCAATTATGTCTCCAACAAGGAATAAGTTTTCACAGTTAAATTCCTTAAGAAAATTATTGAGATGATGAGCTTGAGCTCCTCTTGAGCCTAAATGCGTATCACTAATAAAAATAGACTTATATGAATGAGACGATGTTACCAATTTATTTAATTCCAAGACTTGAGATTACCAACTATAGATTCTACAGCCTTATAGCTAATTCTGCCATGAAATTGTTAATGAATTTTCTGTTAAATTTGTATCAAATTAATTCTGAATTTATAGGGGATAAATTTGAACGAATGTTCACTTTGTTTTTCAAGAAACCTTAAATTGTTTTTTGAAAGTGATAGGAAAAATCTGATTAGAAATTATTTCAGATGTGAAGTTTGTAAACTTGTTTTTGTTCCAGCTGATTTCCATTTTGATGAAAATCAAGAGAAAAACCGATATTTAGAACATGAAAATTTTCCATATGATCCTGAATACAGAAAATTTTTAAATCGTCTCAAGTCTCAAATTGATCCATTAATTGATATTAATTCAATGGGATTAGATTTTGGATGTGGACCATCTCCTACGCTCTCTTTGATGTTTGAAGAAGATGGGTTAAAAATGAATGTATATGATAAATATTTTGCAGATGAAAAAAGTTGTTTAGATGAGTTGTATGATTTTGTCGTTTGTTCTGAAACGATAGAACATTTTAAAGATGTGAAATTTGAGTTTGATAGATTGTTTAAGTTATTAAAGCCTAATGGGGTATTAGGTTTGATGACATCTATATTTTATGAAGAAATCGAATTTTCTGACTGGCATTATAAATTAGATCCTACTCATATAGCTTTCTATTCCCCTCAAACTATGGGATTTATTGAATCATTATGGGATTGGAAAATAATTTTAAAGAAAAATAATATAGTGATTTTCAAAAAAGATTAGGATGAAAAAAAATAATTAATTATGTAACATAGTCGCAATATTTGATGATTAAAAAATCTTTTTTATCATTTTAGGAGTAGATATTAATGAACATGTTTGCAAATATTAGATCTGCTGAAGAACCGGGTTCAGTCATTGGTGCAACTCTTGACCATATTAAGGTTGAATCTGATTTCCGTTGGAACTTACTGATAGGGATTGAGGCTGCCCTGGCTGTTTTTATAGGAGTTGTTGTCACTACGGTAATAATTCCTATGAGTGAAGCTGGATTGGCCTCACTTGCTATTGCTACTGCAGCAATAGTTCCAAGAGTAAATCAGATTTTAAGAATTAATCGTGAAAGGATTTGGGATCAAGGGGTTGGAGGATGGACTGCTAATAGAAAAAGTATTGTTTCTGGAACAGTGATTTTAGTCAGTATGCTGGTAGTTTGGGCTATATTGGCATCAATTATTGAGAGAGACATTCTTGTTGAGAGATTTACTTTTGTTGGAGCTGCCTATCCCAGTGAGCAATTTGTCTTAACAGGAGACAGATTTGCCGGCCATGGTTGGCAATTTTTCTTTAACAATACCGCTATTTTGATATTGTTTTTTTGGTTTTCATTTATGTTTAGAAGTTTGGGAGCTAGTTTAGCTTTAGGTTGGAATGCGGGGAGATGGAGTATTACTTTAGTACTTCTAACTAAAGTTGGGTTGGAATCTGCTGCTGATCCTACAATGTACATAATTTATGCGTTTTTAGCTTTAATTCCACATATTATTCTAGAAGGATTAGCTTATATAGTTGGCTCATTAGCCGGTATATTTTTATCTAGAGGCGTCACTATATATGGTTTTACTAACCCAAGGTTGTATAAAGTTTTAAATGCCGTATTGGTTCTAGCTATAATCGCTTTTGTGATCGTGATTATAGGTGCTATTGTTGAGAATTATTGGCCTGCTTATATTCTTCAATTTGTAGAATAAATTTCACAATACTTACAATCTTTCTTGTAGTACTGTTAGAATGTAGTTTGGAAAATTGAAAAAATTGATTTAGTTATTTATAAGGAATAATTAGACATGAAAAATATGATGAATAGAATTAATGGACTTTGGAAAGATCAGAAAGGAATTACTGGTCTTGAAACTGCGATTATATTAATCGCATTTATCGTTGTTGCAGCTGTATTCGCATTCACTGTTATGACAACTGGATTGTTTAGCACAGAGAAAGCTAAAACTACTGCTCAGGCTGGAATAGCTGAAGCTAGTTCTACTTTTGCACCTAAAGGTGGACTGATTGCTGAATGTGCTCAAAATGCTCAAAATGCATGTACTCATGTAGATGCATTAACTTTTCAGATCACAACAGCTAGCGGTTCTACAGGCACATCTATTGCCCCAGACAAAATTGCTTTAATTTACTCAGATGACAATCAGAGAGATGCTACTAACGCCGATATCAATAACAGGCTTCCAGCTGATGGTATTTTAAGTACTGTAACTATTACAAAGATTGTTGCTAGTGCAGCTAATGCTCCGGAATTGTTACAACAAGGTGATGTCGCTGAGATTAGAGTTGAATTGAATACAACTGCTGGCGTCTCAACATTATTGGGTAACAATGCGCTTTTTAGACTTGAAATTATTCCTCAACAAGGTGGATCATTAATTTTATCTAGAAAGACACCTCCAGAGTTAATGCCGGTAATGAATTTGGAATAATAGGTGATAAATGACTTCCTCGAATTCGCAATTACAACAAAGAGTCGAAGCTCTAGAAGGTGAAGTGAATTTATTAAAATCTGAAATTAGACAGATTTTGATAGATATGCGCGATATTTGGTTAAGGAAATCTGATGTGATTTCCGCACCTCAAATCGTTCAGGCCGCTGCTGCAGCTTCACCTACTGTATCTACTTCTTCAATTCCCGCTGCTGCTAGCAAACCACAGCCGTATTTTGGGAATGATTCTGGGTTAGATATGTCTGCTGACCAAAACAACAAAGGTACATTAAATGACTTGTTGGGATGGATGGGGACTTCAAAAGAAAAAGGACTCACGGCTGCTAGATTATTTCCTATACTTGAAGCATATGAGAATTCAGGAATGATCAGTCCATTAATGGCAAAATTTATTTTGAAGAATATGTCGATGTTAGATGAGATGTATTCTTCGGAAGATCCGATGTCTCCTTCAGCATATTCAGGGGTTGTATCAGAACTACATAAGTTAGTTTGTATTTCTATAGACTCTGCTTAGCATTAAAGGAGTAAGCAATGGATAAAGTGATTGTTACTGCTTTATTAGTTATTGCTGGAGTTACTGCTGCTGCATTAGTTACTACTACTTTAACTCCTATAGTAGGAAGTAGTAGTAGATCAATTGTTGAATCACAAAAAGATTTATCAATTAAAATTACTACTGACGTTGAAATTGTAACTGTTCATTCAACTGACTCAACTACAGTAAATGCTTGGGTTAAAAATGTTGGTGGTGCTAACATTACTCAACTTAGTCTATCTGATATTTTTATAGGCTCTAATGATCAGGCTCAATTCTATGTTTTATCTTATGACCCTACTGGGAATTTAGCAGACAACAACTGGACTACTTCTAAAACTGGTCCTTGGACCCAAGGTGAAACAGTTGAACTTTCTATAAAGCTTAATAATGCTAGTGCTTTGATTAAACCTAAAATTTATTTTTTGCGTTTTGCAACATCTAACGGTATTCAATCAGATTATCAATTTAAGTTTGATCAATAAATATTGGTGAACTAAATGGGTTCAAGTATTTCTGCATTATTAATTATTTCGGTACTTTTAACTTCTGTTGTCGTGATGTTTAGATCTAATCAGATTGGGATGAATTTTTTAGCAGAAGCAAATCGTGCTGCAGCTGAGTATCGATCTGAAAAATTAGAGTCAGCATTTGATTTAAATGCAGGGATTTCAACATTACAAAGTTTTAATTCTGTCGATGCACAAGGGTGTAAGCCACTTTATTCCGGAATTAATAGAGAAGGTCAAATATCTCCAGCAAGTACATTCCAATGCTATTGGTTTGATGCTCCAGCGGGTACAAATTTTTCAATAGATTTTGAGAGAGGGTATTTATCTCCTATGAACAGAACTACTCCTGTTAGATTATCTTTTGATTATTTCAATGTTGGTACAAATGTTACTCCAACAAATGAAGGGGATGGAGGTTTTGAAGATGAAACAACTAGGACTGGAACAGTAAATTTTTCTACAACAACTACATCGGACGCTAATAACAAACATCATTTAAAAATTTGGTCGTTTGGAGCTAATAGTACCAGCCATTACGGTAAATATTCCATAAAATTAAATTTGGGAGATGCAGTTAATTTATCTACTATTCAATGCGTAGAAGAATTCAGATTAGAAAATATATCTGCAGCTACATTTCCAGTTGGTTCAGTATATTTTTTAGATAAAATAGATGTCTTTGTTCAATTGCGTCCTGAAAACGGAGGTGAAATTTTTACTAAATTATCTAGATCTGATAGTGCTACTTTAGGAAATGATGAATGGTTTTTAAATCTATCTAAAACTATCAATATTGAGGGAGTAGAAAAACCTAATGATACTTATGAGCCAAGTATTTTTAATACAAATGAAATATTAGAAATTTCTATAAAATTAAATAATTATAATCAAGAATCGGGCAGTTTCATTCTTGTTTGGCCTAATGGGCTAAAAACTACAGAAAATTTTGACTCTTTGTGTAACAATTAACCAAACAAAATTATCAGGAACATAATATGACAACTCAATCTTCACAGGTGATTAGTACTGGTAGCATGGAAATTGATAGAAGATTAGGCGGTGGAATTCCACTTAAAACTGTCATGTTAATTGAAGGTCAAGACGCTTCTGGTAAAAGTACCTTTGCTCAGCAATTAATTTGGGGTACTTTAAGAGATGGTAATCAAGCTACTATTTATACTACAGAGCAAAATGTTCATGCATTCTTAAGACAGATGGAAAGTTTAGGTCAAGAAGTTACTGATTATTTTCTTATGAATGACTTGCAAGTTTTTCCTATTACTTCTTCCGCAGAAAACGAAGATCCAGATTTGTTTTTTGATCAATTATCTCATCACATACAACAACAACATTCCTCAAAAATGATAGTTATTGATTCGTTAACTACATTTGTATCTAGAGCAGGTGGTGAAAAAATCCAAGATTTCTTTAATGGTTTAAAAGATGTTTGTGAAAAAGGTCAAGTGATTGCTTGTACAGTTCATGAAAATGCTTTTGATGAAGATTTTCTTTTAAGAGTTAGATCTATATGTGATGCTTATTTGAGATTACAAGTTACCGCTTCAGGTACAAATCTAATCAAAACCATGGAAGTTGCTAAAATTCGTGGTGCTGATACCAAAACTGGGAATATCATGGGATTTGAAGTTGAACCTGCAATGGGAATTAGAATTGTTCCTGTTTCTAGGGCTAAGGCCTAAACATGAAATTTGGATTAGACAGCTTTAAAGTTGTTGTTCAAATGGGACAAAAATCTAAAGATAATGGCAGTTTGCCTTTTTCTGGTTCAAATCTAGCTGTTCGTGAAGGTATTAGGGGTTATTTAGATAACGTCTCAACAAGAATATCTCCTGATTTTGAATTGAACGATAAAATTATTCAAAAATTACCTAAAGAATTTAAAGAGCAAGCTGAACAATATCGTCATTTAGGAGCTTATGTTTCTGAATTACCTCTTGATGAAATTGGTATTCCAGAATTTAAAAGTTTTGTTAACAAAGCAGCCGATTCCCAAGACAAAAGAAATTTACTTTATCCTGTAGGCGGTGGAGTATTTATTCATGTGATTCATGACCCAGAAGACACTAGAGATTATTACTTAACTGTTGAGCCTTCATTGGTTCCTGGAGTTGAGGACATAGTTAAAGAAGTTGATGTTCAATTAATGGATTATATAGATGAATTACGTGAAGCCCCTGACAAAGATGCTCGATTAGATGTGATTATGACTGCAGTCGATGAAATTTGCGGCAGATCAAAGAATAATTCAAAAAAAATACAGAATATTTTAGATGTTTCTGACGATCAGTTTCAGGGACTAAGATATTTGATGAAGAGAGAAAAAGTTGGTATGGGGATTATGGATCCTTTGGTTGAAGATCCTTATATTGAAGATATTAGTTGTAGTGGAGTAGGTCCTTTATATATTGAACACAAGACTTTTGGTGGGTTAAAAGCAAGTGTTGAATTTACTGATACTGAAAAATTGGATCAATACGTCATTCAATTATCTGAAAAAATAGGAAGGCCTGTTACGCTGCGAGATCCAATTGTTGATGCAACTCTTCCAGATGGATCCAGAATAAATATTGTTTATGGTGGAGATGTTTCTAAGAGGGGTAGCAATTACACTATCAGGAAATTCAGTGCTACTCCATTTAGCATATTAGATATTATTAATTTTAAGTCTATGACATATGAGATGGCAGCGTATATTTCACTTATGCTGTCTGAAGGAATGAATACCTTCGTTTCAGGAGAAACGGCGTCTGGTAAAACAACTATATTAAATGCTATTAGTACCTTTATTCCTCCTAATGCAAAAATCGTTAGTATTGAAGATACTCCTGAGTTGCAAGTTCCACATCAAAATTGGATTAGAGAAGTTGTACGTGGAGGTGCTGAGAATAGTGGTTCAGTAACTATGTTTGATTTGCTTGTGGCTGCTTTGAGACAAAGACCTGAAGAGATAGTTATAGGAGAAATTAGAGGTGCAGAGGGTGCTATTGCTTTTCAAGCTATGCAAACAGGGCACGCTTGTATGGCTACATTCCACGCTTCATCTGTGGAAAAATTGATACAAAGATTGACAGGTAATCCTATCAATGTTCCAAAAACTTACATAGATAACTTAAATATGGTCATAATTATGAGTGCTGTAAGATTACCAGATGGGACTCCAGCTAGAAGATGTTTAAGTATTAATGAAATTGTAGAATATGACCCTGAATCTAACTCATTTGGATTTATAGAAGTATTTAAATGGAATCCAGCGACAGATGAACATGAATTCCCTGGTTATATGAACACTTATTTATTAGAACAAGTAGTAGCTTCTAGAAGAGGTTTACCACCATTAGAATATAGAAAAATTTATGAGGAATTAGATCGTAGAGCAGAAATTTTAAAAAGATTAGCTGAACGGGACAATACAAACTTTTATGAACTCCACAACATCCTCGCCCAGGCAAATAGAGAAGGTCTCTTCTGATAATCAAGTAATTGGATTTGATCTTTTTTCACAATTAACTTACATGGCTATATTAGCAAGAGGCGGTGTAGGTCGAGATAGATTATTGGAATATTGTGGTCGACAAAAATTTGTTACGGCAGTTTTCTTTGAATATATTAATTTAATGGCTAGATCTATGGGTGTTGAATACACTCGTGCATTCCAAGCTGTTGCTCAAAAAGCAAAAGCTCCTAGAATTAGAAGTTTGTTATTGAGATTTTCGGCATCCATTTCTTCTGGAAGTTCCGAGTCTGATTTTGTGTTATCAGAAACGAGAGCAGAAGGAGAGCATTATAGAAATGATTATGAAAGGAATGTTGAAAATTTAAGGAAGTGGACAGATGCTTATGCTGCTGTTTTAGTAGCTGTTACTCTAATTATGGTGGTTTCTCAGGTTTCCAGTTTATTGGGATCGACCAGTGAATCTTTTATATATTTAATGTTATTTACATTAACTGGTGTGACTTCAGTCGGAGTATATCTGATTTACAAAGTAGCCCCTTATGAACGATTTACGTATGATCCAGTACCGGGAACTACTAGAGATAGAAAACTAGCTAAGTTTTTGGCCTTAATTTTCGGTCCTGCAGCATTTGCTGTTGGGTTATTACTGTTTTTTGTTTTGACATCCAATGATGTGAGCCCTGTACGGTCATCTTCAGCGGTATTTATTTTGTTAGGAATTTCATTATTACCCTCTGGATATTTAGCTTCGAGAGATGCCAAAAAAGTTAACAAAATAGACGAAGAATTACCAATGTTTTTGAGAGCTATTGGTAGTATTGCTGGCTCAGCTGGAGTCACGTTAACTGAATCTCTAAGAAGAATTGATTCAGCTTCTTATCAATATTTAAAATTACCCCTAGAAAGACTTAGAACTCGATTGGAATCAGGACTACCTTCCTCTCAATCATGGGAAACTTTTAATCGTGAGACTGGGAGCGAATTAGCAGCTAGAACTACAGGAATGTTTGTTGATGGAGTTGAGGTCGGTTGTGACCCCGCTCAAATTGGAGAGATATGTTCTGATTATGCCCAAGACATCACTGAATTGAGAGCGAAAAGGAAATTGACATCTTCAACTTTTACTTTTCTTACACTCACAATGAACTTAGTAATGGCATTTATTTTAGTTTTTGTATTAGAAATTATAATAAACTTCAATTCAAAATTAAATGAAGTTGTTTCTGGAGACAGTACTATGGTTTCAGCTCAATTTGAGGCTCCTACTAGTTTGACTGCTCCTCCAGGGTTAAATATTCCCCAAACTCAAGATTTATCAGCGGGCCTAGATGTTTTTCAGATGACAAATATGGGCTCATTACAATATACAATTATTTTTGCAGTCGCTATACTTACTTTAGCAAATTCATTGGCACCAAAATTTTCAGAAGGTGGGAATAATTTACGGATTGTTTCGTATTTATCAACGACCTCGCTTTGTTCAGGAATAATTTTATTAATTGTTCCTCCGATTACAAAGGCGTTGTTGTCAGTTTAATGTGGAGTATTAAAAAATGGATGTGAAAAGAACTATTTATGATAAGTTCGGTGATGTGATGAAGAGAATAGACAGTACCATCACAGGATCTAAAAAAGATGAAGAATTTTCTGATTTTGAAGATTTAACCTCAGAATTAATAGAAGAAACTTCTGGCGATTCTGATCCCTCAAACAATACAGAAGCCCTTTGGGATTTAAGTGAATTAGATCCTGAAATTTATGAAGATGTTTTTGAACCGGTAATGGATTCAGAGCAATCAGAGCAATCAGAGCAATCAGAGCAATCAGAGCAATCAGAAATAAATGTGATTGATGCTGATGAGATTAGTAATGACTCGCTTTCTACTTCTCCCACTCAGAATCTTGAAAAACCTAAAAATCTTAAGACTGTATCTATTTCTGATGACGATGAATCAGATTCTGAAGATGAAGATGAAGATGAAATTAAAGCTTCAGAAATAAATGATGAAGCACCTGGTGAAATGGACGATCTGTTTGCCGACAAAATTGAAGTTCGTCCGCAAGTAGGACAGTTATTAGACAAACATGGTACAGTCCCGATTGATCAACTAAAACAAGAATTATTAGAAGTGTACGAATTGCTTTCTAAGAAGTAAAACATGTCAAAGATTTTAATTGCAGATGACTCAGAACCTATAAGATCCTTGTACAAAAGGGTTTTATCTATAAATTATGATGTTACCAAAGTTGTTGAAGATGGTCTTCAGGCTGTTGAAGCTATATCAGATAACGAAATAGATGTAGCTGTATTAGATGTACGAATGCCTAAATTAGATGGTATTTCAGCAAGTAAATTAATTAGAAGTCAAGCACCAGAAATTGGAATAGTTATCGTGTCTGCTTACGATGATTGGACTTATATCCAAGATTTGATAGGTGACGACCCGATTGCTAAAGCGTATATGTTAAAAAGCTCATTGGACGATATCGGGGAACTAATTAGAACTGTAAGTTTGGTTCAGCAGAGATATTTTGTGTTAGACAAGGTTTTAGTGGAAAAATTAATTGGTTATTACAATAGACATTCAGATTCATCTTCCAGCAATTTTTCTAGTCAACAGTTACAGATTATTTCATTAAATTGTAATGGCATGGATTTAAATGAAATTTCAAATGAGCTAGACATACCATTAAATCAGTTAGAAAAAGAATTGCAGATTGTAGCTGAATCTCTAGGGATAGAGATTTCCGAAAATTTACAACCTAGAGTGGGTGTGGCCTTTTTAGATCACTGTGTGAATTTATACAATCAATCATCAATATAATAGGTGAATTGATTGGAAACTATAAATTCATTAGATGAGCCGATTTTTTCACAAACTGAAATGGAAAATTTAGTTTCATCTTTAGATGATTACGGGACTGAAGTAATAGTCCAAGCTGATCAAACAATTGTAGATTATGGTGAAATTTCTACTAGTATGGATTTGTTAACTTCAGGTGAAGCTTTAGTGGAAATCAATGTTAACGAGCAATGGATTACTGTTGCTTGGATTAAACCTGGTTCAATTATTGGTGAAATAGCATTTTTGGATTCAAATCCTAGAACAGCTAGAGTAATTGCTCGAACGAAATGTTCACTTTTTAGGATTTCTAGGGATTCTTTTGAAAAATTATCTATTGATCGTCCTGAAATATCGCAGAATTTTTTAAAAAGAATTGCACAAATTCTTGCTTATCGACTTCGTAGAATCGAACAATTTGATGCTATAGAACAAGGTAGAGAAGACATGAGAAAAGAATTAGCTGCTGATTTACATGATCAAACCATGAGTGAATTAAGCGCAATTCTGATGAATTTAGGATTAATGAAATATACATTAAGCTCTGATTCAGAGTTATTAAATCAAGTTGATGAAATAGTTAGTATGGTGAAAAATGCTGATCAAAACCTTAGGCAATTAGTTAAAGAAAAAGGACACGATGATTTAGCCTTAACCGGATTAGATAGCGCTATAGTTGCTTTTCTACAGAATGTTGATTTAAATCCAACAAAAGGTGACACAGAAATTATTTTTAAATCAAATTTAGGTAAAGACCAGTTGCCTGGACCGGTTTCTAAAGATATTTTTCATATTATAAGACAAGCTCTATTGAACTCTTTGAAACATGCAAATGCTAAAAAAGTAGTAGTTTCAATTATTTGGAATGAAAATCGGATAAACTTTGAAATTCAAGATGATGGAATTGGATTTGAAGAAGATAATATTTCAAACGTACCTCAGGCAGGGCATTTTGGATTGTTGAATTTGAAGCTTAGGGCTGAAAGAATTGGAGGTAATGTCGAAGTTAATTCTCAATTGGGAGTTGGTACTTCAGTAATTGGTAGTATTCCTATTTCAAGAAATTCTGATAAATTAAATCCAGAAATTATTGAAAGAAAATATTAAATATTCCTATATAAATAATTGTTGTGATTACTAGATAAAATCCTAAAGGTATTTGGTTAATAGTATTTTTTATAATTAGACTTAATATAGATATTAGTAAACCTCCACCAAGAACTAAAATTACCATTGGGAACCCGACAATTAATCCTATTAAACCCGCTAATTTTACATCTCCACCACCAAGAACTTGTTTTGGTATCAGATAAACAATCAGGAAAATCGAAAATCCTAAAACTGCTCCCAAAAGATGAATTGATAACGATTCAATATTTAATAATAATTGACTTTGTTTATAATCAATTACTGCAAACAATAACGATGCTATTAATAAGAATACGGTAATACTGTTAGGTATTTTATTGGATGAAAAATCTGTAGTTCCTAAAACTATCAATCCAGAAATTATGATTGATAGTTTTCCAAATAAATATGTAGATTCATAAATAGAACCATTAGAATTGATCGATAGAATTAGTGAAAACAAAATTCCAAAAATCACACATATGAATTTTATATATTTATATTGATTGTTTAATAGCATGCAGTCGATCTTCAATATCAGATCTTTTATATCCCAATGATTCGGCTACATCAAAGTCTAATGTGGCTGCTTGATTAGCTCCTATCTGGATTTTGGCAATACCCCTTACTACATATGCTTCGGGTAGGTGTGGGTTAATTTCAACTGCTCTGGTACTTTCACTAATACTTTTGTTGAAATCTCTCATGTAATTGTAAGCTACAGCTCTATTCGAGTAGCCGTAAGAATTTTGGGGTTCTATGTTTAATGCTTTATCAAAATCTTTCAGAGCAGCTTCAAATTGTCTGATTTCCATAAATATAACTCCTCTGTTGTTATATGCTGCAGCCAGATTGTGGTGTAGTTTTAGAGCTGAATTATAGTCTTGAAGAGCAGATTGGAAATCTTTCATTTTTCTGTTCGCCATCCCGCGTGCGTTATATGCACCAGCGTATGATGGATTTAATATCAATGCGTCACTAAAATCTTTAATTGCAGCAGGGAAATCACCGTGTTTCATGTGTACATTACCAGTTTTTAAGAGCATAAAAGCTGGATGGTTTGTAGGAAGATTTTGTGAGAAAGTTGAAGTAGAGACTTGCGTTCGATGTGATTGATTGGTTGTTGATCGAACTTCAGATTGGGTTGAAACTTGATATCCTTCTCTTTCTAAAATGTTTTTTGCTATTTCCAAAGTCATTTCTTTTGGGACTGAATCATTAGCTGGTACTGGTAAGTTACTAGATAGTGAAGATTTTTTGATTTCTTCTGATATTTGAGAAGAGTTTTCTCTTTCTTTGTCTTTAGCTAATTTCCATACCAAAATAACCAATGAGCTAACTGCAGCCATTATCAGCATCAATGACAATGCAAATACTACGAAATCTATTAAAGTAGATAAATTAGAAAACATAAGTTCAATCTATTTGTTAAATTTTTCCTCTATTATAACAACCCAGTACATAATAAGATTAATTTAATATTCTATAAATACTTTAATTGGAAAATTTAATGAACAAAGATAGATTTATTACTGAATCATATGGATCTACAGATGTTGGTCTTGTTAGAGATCATAATGAAGATTTTTATTTTATTCACAAATCTGATATTCAAAAAGACTATTCTTTATTAATTGTTGCAGATGGCATGGGAGGTCATGAGGCAGGTGAAGTAGCGAGTGAATTATCAGTTAAATGTTTTGTTGATGAATTTGAGAAACTAGAACTTAAAAATGTTTCTAACATCCAAAAACATCTTTCTGACTCATTAAAAAATGCGAATTCCAAAGTTTTTGATAAGTCTAGAGAAACTGAGACTTTAGGAATGGGGACAACTTTTACGGCCGTGCTGTTATACAAGCATAAATTATTTTTTGCTCATGTAGGAGATAGCAGAGCATATATTTTAAGATCAGAAAAAATTATTCAATTAACTCAAGATCATAGTTGGGTAGCAGAGCAAGTAGCTTTGGGGATAATTAAACCTGATGACGCAATTAATCATCCCAAAAGTAACATTATTACCAGAGCAATTGGGTTGAATTCTGAAGTAGAAGTAGATGTAAGTTTAATGAATGTCTATAAAGGAGATATTGTACTAATTTGCTCTGATGGTTTATCGGGGTTGGTTTCTGATAAATCAATAGAAGAAGTTGTCTCTATTAATGACTTTCAAGAAGTACCTGATAAATTAATTGAAATAGCAAATCAGAATGGTGGTACTGACAATATTACTGTTTTGGTCGGAATGGTTAAATCTGGTATTAATTACAAAACAAAAAAAAGTTTTTTGTCTAAGTTGTTTAAGAATTAGGTTTAAACATTTTCTGAAACTGCTTGTAATACAGCTTCGGTTCTCGATGAAACTCCTAATTTAGAAAAAATTCGATTGAAATGACCTTCTACAGTTCTTACACTGATTCCCATTTCACCTGATATATCTTTGTTTCTTAAACCATTACATGCTAATTCTAATGTTTCTTTCTCGCGGTCTGTAAGAGATTTGATTCCTACAATATCATTGTTTTGAGACTGTCTTTGGCGCCATAGCTTTGCTACTAGAGTGGCTATTGCAGGATCTAAAACTATTTCTCCTTCAGCTACACCTTTAACGCTATCGATTAGGTTTGATGGCTCAATAGTTTTAAGTACATATCCATTTGCTCCCTCGCCAATAGCATCTAGTATGTATTCAGGATCGTCGTAATTAGTCAAAACTAAACATTTTGTTGGAGAGTTGTTTTCATTTAATTCTCTAACAATTTCTATTCCTGTTTTGCCGGGCATTTTAATGTCTAGTACTGCCACATCAGGTGATAGATTATTTATCAATGAAATAGCGTCTAATCCATTGGTTGCTTCCCCAATAATTTTAAATTGAGAATCTAAATTCAATACTTTAATTATTCCAGCCCTAAAAATTGCATGGTCGTCTGCAATGACAATTTTTATTACTTCAGAAACGTTTTCCATAGTATTAAATCCTGTTTGAATTAATATATGTACTATTCTTGTTAAAATTTGTGAAAAATTCAAGTAGTTACACTTGAATTCTTTAGGTGTCATCACCCTTTAGTAAATTTGCTGTTCGTAATTCAATGAGTGTAATAAAATGTTGTATAAGTTTTATATATATAAATTGGCACTATAAAAATAGAAGAGTGTTATGCAATTAAATGAGATTGGTGGATATCAGATCCTAGACCTTATCGGAGAAGGTGGACAGGGCGCTGTATACAGAGCCCAAGATCCTGCTTCGGGTCAAATTGTAGCTGTCAAAGTTTTGTCTGCTTCAATCAGTGATGGAGAGTTTCTAGAGCGATTTCAAAGAGAAGCTTCAATACTCGCTACCATTCAGCATCCCAATATCATCCAAGTATTTGATCATGGAGAAGAGGATGGCCAACATTATATTGTGACAGAATTTGTCACAGAAAACTTAGAAAGAATTTTAGAAAGAGGTGGGAAACTACCTATTCAAAGAGCTATGACTGTAACAAAGCAAGTTGCTGCAGCTCTTGCTGTTTCTCACTCATCTGGAATTACCCATAGAGATATTAAACCGGCTAATGTGCTGATTACTGATAGTGGTGATGTGAAGTTAATTGATTTTGGAATCGCTTCAGCAGAAGTTTTGTCAAAAGTGACGAATGCTAATGCTACAGTCGGGACACCTTTATATATGTCCCCTGAACAAATTCAAGGTGAGGGGGTAGATTCGCGTACGGATATCTATTCTTTGGGTTGTGTTTTATTTCAAATGCTTACTGCAGAACCCCCTTTTAATGGTAAAAGTGATTTTGATATTTTAAATGGGCACATGAATAATGAGCCGCCTGCATTGAGTGGGTTTTTGGATGATTTCCCTCCTGAATTAGAGGAAACATTATTAAAATCGTTGGCAAAAGATCATGAAGATAGATATCAATCTGCAGAAGAATTGATTACTGAGTTAGAAAAAGTAGAGAAAATTTTATCAGAAGGACCTACTACAGTTGCAAGAACTCGAGTTATGCCTAAGGGATTAGGAACTCAAGTAATGGCAAAAACTCCAGCAACTCCATCCAAGTCTACTGCAAAATCTAAGTCTCCTGTTCCTATGCCTGTTTTGGCAGTAGTGGGTATAGTAGTTTTATTAGTTGCTGGCGGAGGTGGATTTTTCTTTTTGAATCAAGGTGATGCCGTAGGTTTAGCTATTGGAGCTGATTCTCCTATAGCCGATTCTTCTTCGGTTCCACCAAGTAACAATCAAACTAATGGTTTCCAGGCATCTGTACCGGAACCATCTTTACCACAACAACCTGCACCCGCAATTATTCCAGAACCTTTACCAACTCCTTCTGACCCTTTAGTTTCAGCTTCTGAACCAAAACAGGGTGAAGTAATAGTTTCTAAAGACCCTATGAGTATTGATGAAGAACTGGTTTCTGTTTTTGAGGATTCAAATGAGATTCATGAAATTCCATTTGAAGTTGAAGAAGGTCAAGTATTCAATTTTTCAATGATAGGTGATAGTACTGGTGATGTAGATGCGTATATAGAACTTTTGGATCCCAAAGGAAAACTTGAAGTCTCAGATGATGATTCTGGGGGCAATTACAACGCAAGAATTTCAGAATGGACTATTCGTCAAACTGGTACATATACAATTCGATTATATAGTGGTGGGGGAGTTGGTGATTATGCATTTGCTATAACCCAATTTGACGCCACAATGCCTATTGCTTCTGGAATTCCGTATCTTAATCCAAATAAAGTGAATATTGAAGATTCTACTTCTTCTGATACAGGGCAATCCGATACAGATAACATTACAAACGCAAATAAAATTCATCTGCAGGTTGAACATCCCAATATAGATCCAGAATCTGAATTAATAGAATTTTTCAGAGGGAACGAAATATCTATTGGAATTTGTCTTCCTGGACTAGATTCCTATGTTGAAACTGGAATATGTAGCATTGAAAATGCAGAGATACCTGAAGGGGAGCATCAAATTTATTCAAAAATAGTGAATGCTAATGGTGTTCTCAGCGAACCTTCTCCTGTTTTGATGGTGACAGTAGATAGATCAATTACGCCTCCTTCAAAACCTGACATGACTAGAGAAACTGATACAGGATCTTCTAGTTCTGATGATCTTACATCAAACTTGAATCCAGAATTTACTGGAATAGCTGATCCCCAGTCTTCCATAGAACTTGTAGATGATAATGATCGTGTTTTGGGTTCAACTACAGCTGGAAATACAGGACTATGGTCAATTATTTCGGAAACTTTGTCAGATGGGGAATATGTAATTATTGCCCGATCAGAAGATATAGCGGGTAATCAAAGTGATCTTTCTGAACCAGTTTTCGTTAAAATTGAATCTACTGCTAGTGCTCCTTCCGATGTTGATTTGATGTCTAGAGATGACTCTGGTGAATCAAATTCGGATAACATTACTAAAAATTCTTCACCTGTTTTTGAAGGTAAATCTTCACCTGGAATTACGATCGAGTTATTGAATACCCGTGGAAAAGTTATAGGTGAGACTACTGTCTCAGAATCAGGTAAATGGTCAATAAAATCTGATCCTCTCGATGAAGGATCTCATGAAATTACAGCTAGATCTACTGATGCTGTAGGCAATGTTTCTGAAAGTGAAATTCCATTAAAAATTACTATTGATACTGAAGTTTCAACTCCTTCAAAGCCTGATTTGAGTAATGATAGTGACACGGGGAAATCTGATTCTGATAATGTAACAACAGATACAACCCCCACATTCAAAGGCACTTCTGATCCAACTACATTGATTGAACTTTTTGCAGGTCCTGCAGTTATAGGTACAGGTTACTCAGATTCTAGAGGAATTTGGTCTATAACTACAGAAGGAATGTTCGGAGCCCAAGAATTATATGCTGTTGCAACTGATAGAGCAGGAAATGTAAGTTCAAATTCTAGCTCTATTTTAGTAGAAGTTTTAATTCAGGGAGTTGGTCAATCTACCTCTCCTCAACTTGTGGCAACAAGTGATTCTGGTCGTTTTTCTTATGATGGTGTCACAAATAAATCAACTCCATCATTTACTGGAAATGCTAAACCTGATGTCAATGTCACTTTATTTGATACTAGAGGAAACCAATTAGGTGCCAGTACTGTAAGAAGTAATGGTATTTGGACTATTAATACCTCTTATATGAATGATGGTGAGTATGATGTTTATGTAACTCTTTCAGACGACGCAGGAAACGAAGGAGATCCATCTCCTTCATCTACAATAATTATTGACACTCAAGCTCCTTCAGGTTTGAGGCCACCAGATCTTTTTGAAGAAGGTGATTCTGATTCTCCAACTATTATTGGAGGTTCTTTTGCAGAAGTAGCCCTTATAGAAGTAGTTACTAGTGATGGATTTTTTATTGGAGAGGCTGAGGTAGAAGGTAACAGCTGGGACTTAGAAATCTTTTCATTGCAACCCGGAGATTATTTGATTCAGTATTTTGCTACTGATATTGCTGGAAATATGAGTCAAATTTCTCCAGGTCTTCCAATAATAATTAAAGGTCAATCTATACAACAACCTGAAATAAATTCAATTGAAGGCCCAACTGAAACTGGTACTTGGGGTTCTTCTTACAATTCTACATTTACTGATGGTTGGATAAGTATTTCAGGTACCTCTGAACCTTTCCATAGAATTGAAATTTTCGATTCTTCTAATGGCAGATTAATTGGTGAATCTTTTTCAGATTTTAATGGAAATTGGTATGCTCAAAACTTCGACTTTTTATCTATTGGTAAATATTCAATATATGCTATTTCACACGATCCCGGTGAAGGGTTTCTTAGTATCCCTTCAGAAGACTATACGTTTTCCATTATTCCATCACCTCCACCCAGTTCTCCTAGTGAATTAAGTATGTTCTATTGGGATGGCCCTTCTGGGCGAGAAGTTTCTGGTACAAGTACTACAGAAAGATTTCCCTGTTTTAGAGGACAAGCAGACCAATACACTGAAATTGTCTTGGAATCCGAATTTGGTGAAATAGGCAGAGGTTGGTCTGATTATGGCCAATGGAATGTATGTGCAAATAGAGAAATGCCTATAGGAGAATATCCGGTATGGGCATACTCATTCGATCCTGATGATTCTCAAAGAATTAGTGATGATTCAGACTATTTATATATTGAAATTAGTGTTGAAACGCTCAATGCTCCTACTGAGTTAAGTATGGTCTATTGGGATAACTCTATCCAGAGAGAAGTTTCTGGTACAAGTACTATAGAAAGATTCCCTTATTTTACTGGTAGAGCTGATTCAGACGCAGAAGTGATTTTGTATTCTACGTTTGGAGAGATAGGTCGAACTTATCCAGATTACTCTGGTAGTTGGTCAATTTATTTGAATAATGAAATGCCTATAGGTGAATATCCTGTATGGGCACAATCAGTAAGATTTGATCAATATTCCTCCACACAAATTGTGAGTGAAGAGTCAGAATACTTATATATTGAAATAACTACTGAGACGCTTAATCGTCCTAGTGATTTGACCATGTATTATTTCGATAATGATTCCGGGCGAGAAGTTAGTGGTACAACAATAACCAGGTTTCAGGACCCATTTTTCAGAGGATTTGCAGAATCAAATGCTGATGTAGTTTTGTGGGCTAATGGTAGAGAATTGGGAAGAGGATATGCTGACTATCAGGGTAGTTGGACTATATATCCAAATGGGGAATTGGAAGTTGGCAGTTATGAGATTTGGGCTGAATCTGTGATGATGGATCAATATTCTAATAATCAAATTTATAGTGAACCCTCTGAAACTTTATTTATTGAAGTTACAGAAGAAACTGTAAACGCTCCTGTCATAGGAGGCATGATATCTGACGGACAATTCACTTTGACTTCTTATTCTTCTAATGTTTCCTTTGAAGGTAAATTGCAACTTGGTAATAATGGTGGTGCATACATTGATTTATATACTTCAGATGGTCGTTTTATAGGTGGTTCATATTATCAACAAGGCCAAGGGAATTATTGGAATGTTTATGATGTTTACTTAGAACCAGGGAATTATGAGATTTATGCTATTGCTTATTACGACAATGGAGCTATGAGTGAACCTTCTGAATATTTCTCAATTGAAATAATGTCTCAAAATTCGAATTTTAATAATTCTAATGGAAATTTTAATAATTCTAATGGAAATTTTAATAATTCTAATGGAGGTTCTACTTCTATTGGAGATTGGTCAGGAAGGACCGGAACAATTACCTCTTACGATTCCACTGGAATTTATATAAATGGTTTAGGTGATTTTGACTGGAGTATTACTAGTTCTAATTCTCAGAATGCATATTTTTATCCCTATCAGGTCCTAGTAGCAGGTATAAATTCCTCAGGATGTCATGGAGGTACGTCAGGATATAAAAATTTTGAAAATGTAGATATGTTGGTAGACACATATAACCATGAATTTTCTAGTACCCCGAATATGGGAATTTGTACGCGACAAAGCTCCAACTCATCAGAATTGATGTTGATGTATAACCCAGTAACTAATCAATACGGTTTGTTAGAGTTTTCAGGTATTTCTAACTCAAATTTAACTTTAAATTATTGGGTAGGCGATCCTGGGATTACTAATTTTTCGGGAGCACCTCAAGTCTATGAGTCAGATTTTGGAAGATAGAATCTGCTAATATTCTTTATAAAATAAAGAGAAATCACTCATACGACATTGCAATTTTGACTACAAAACAAGATTTTCTCTTGATTTTTTGATTCCGAAAATTTTTGTAAACCTGATCAAAAATGAACAGTAAAGTAGATACTAATATTTTGAATCAAAGAAAAATAAAAGAGTCATTACTTATAGTTGATATAGGAACTTCATCTGTCAAAACTTCACTTTTTGATTTAAAAGGCAATATCTTGCCTCAGTTTTCCATATCAATTGCTCATTCCATTATAAGTAAAAATGATGGGACTTCTGAACAAGATGCAGAATTGTTACGTTCAATAGTTGAAAAATCTATAGATGACGTTCTTGAAATGTCTGAAGGATCTGTTGAAACCGTGATTGGAGTTGGTTTTGATTCTATGGCAAGTACTTTAGTGGGAATTAACAAATATGGAGCCCCACTGACTCCAATTTATACTTATGCTGATACTAGATCGAATACACAAGTTGATCAAATAAAAGAAGATTTTGATGAAAAAATACTTCATCAAGAAACTGGAGCTGCTCAACATACTTCTTATGTTCCATCAAAAATAATGTGGATGAAAAAAAATATTAATAATTTTCAAGAGATCGATAAATTTATAGATATTTCTACTTATATTTATTCAAAGTGGTTTGAAAATCCGAATTTTAATGCAAGTTATTCTATTTCTTCTTGGAGCGGATTATTTGATAGAAACAAATTAGAATGGCACTCAGAATTAATTAAATATTTAGGTATATCTGAAGAAAATCTACCTATTTTAAATCCTTATGACAAATATGAAATGGGTTTAAATAAAAAATACTTGAAAAGATGGAGCAAATTATCAAACACTCCGTTTTTTTTATCAGTTGGAGATGGTTTGGCAGCAACTGTCGGAAGTGGTTGTACTAATAGAAAAAAAATTGCTATTACCGTGGGTAGTACTTCTGCAATAAGAATTTTTTCAGACTCAAAAGTAGATGAAATTCCAAAAGGTTTGTGGTGCTATAAATTACATAGTAAATACACGCTTTTGGGAGGTTCTTTTTCGGAAGGAGGGAATCTTATCAATTGGGCAACTAATAACTTTAAACTTCCAGAAATAGATCAATTAAATAATGAATTAATCAAATTACAACCAGGTGGTCACGGAATATCAGTTTTACCGTTTTTATTAGGAGAAAGAGCTTTAGGTTGGTCTAATAATTCTAAAGCTACAATTACTGGGTTGAAATATTCCAATACTTCTATAGAAATTTTGCAATCAATTTTGGAGTCTATAAGCTATAGATTATTTTTGGTTTATCAAATGTTAGAAAGTTTTGTAGATGTTGAAACACAAGTGATAGCTAGTGGGGGAGCAATAAAAAATTTACCTTGGTGGATTCAAACAACATCTGATGTTTTAGGTCAGGAGATAAATATTTCAAAAGATTATCAAGATACAGGAAGAGGTGTAGCAATCATGCTGCTAAAAGCCTTGGGGAAAATAAGAAACTTTGATGATATTGAAACTGAAATAGAAGACAAATATTATCCCAATGAAACAAATCACAAAATTCATAAAGAATTAATAGATTCTCATTCTAGGCTTTATGAAAAAATGATGAATTAATAGGATTGTTTAAAATAAATTCTAATATAGGGAAAATTATATGAATCGGATTTTGGTAAACAGATTATGCTAGAATTTTCATGATTAATTTTAGAGGACAACAATGGCATTTTTTATAGAAGTATCATCAGCAAAATCAAAAGGTGATAGGCAAATTTTAACAACTAACAGAATGACTGTTGGAAGATCTCCTTCATGTGATGTTGTAATAGATGATCCTTATGTGTCAGGTACTCATATAGAATTTTGGTTAGAAAAAGACCAAGCTTTTGCAAGAGACTTGAATAGTTCAAACGGTTCTTCTTTTAATGGGAAATTTTTAAATCCATCAGAGGTGATTCAATTAACCGAGGGAGATAGATTTGATCTCGCAGAAGGTAAAGCAACTGTAGTTGTAATACAACAAATTCAAGAAATTGATGGAAAAAATATTGCACCTCCTCCAAGTGGCACAGTCACTTTTTTATTTAGTGATATGTTTGGATCTACTGATTTGGTTAGAACATTGGGAGATATTAAATCTAGAGAAGTATCAAGAATTCATGAAGAAGTTTTAAGTGATTTGATTAGGCAAAACGAAGGCTTCATTGTTAAAGAAATGGGCGATGGTTTTATGGCAGCTTTTACAAGTAGCAGAAATGGTGTTTTATGTGCAATTCAAATACAAAAAGAACTTAAACAGTTAAGAGAAAGGCAACCTGATTTACCAATTAATGTCAGGATAGGTTTAAATACCGGTGAAGCTATTTTAGAAAATGGAGATTATTTTGGACGTGCAGTCAATGAAGCAGCTAGAATTTCAGCTAAAGCAACTGCTGAACAAATTCTGATCTCCTCTGTAACTAAAAGAATGACTGATTCTGCAGGTGACTTGAAATTTGGGGAAGAAATCGATTTTGAGTTAAAAGGATTACCCGGTACTCACACAGTATTTGAAGTGGAGTGGCAAGACTAGCTATCTAGGTATCCCTGTAGTGATTTCTCCTAAATTACTTGTAACCTCTTTATAAGATAATCCTAGAACTGAATTGGATTGTGACGATTGTCCCCACCATTTATATAAAGTGTGATAGTAGGCCCGCTCAGCATCAGATGGTAGGTTTTTAGTTAAAATGATTACAGGAGAATTCAAGTTAATTGTATTTGGTCCAAAAATCGGATCTCTTTCTCCAAATTGCTGAACCATTTCTTTCACTCCAAATTCTATTACTTGTCCATATTGATCTTTAGTGATTAAAGAATTGTTACAGATTAGTTCATTATTTTCAGATGTTTCACAATCGTTTAATTCTAATTCTTGTGGGTTTAAGTAAAAGTATCTTTTTTGTGCATCGTCATAAGATTTTAACCCCATCATATAAAGAAGAATGTCATCATATTTTTTAGGTATTTCATCTATAGGAACCATAGTGAAAGTTTTGGTGTTTGGATTGTATCTAAGTTTTGCATCTGTTGTTTCGTTAGCTGAATTTTTGATTTTTAGACTAGAATCTTTACCAATTTGTGGGTCAACTAATGGGCTTGTTAATGGGCCAAGTACTGAAGAGAATGGCCCTATCTTATATTCATCATAAGAGTTCCATGAGACAGTGTTTCCTGGGAATTTAATATTTTTAGGTCCAATTCCAACCCATTTAGCAAGATTCTCATTTAAATCATCGAATGAATTTGAACTGAACCAAACATTTCCTTTAAGTCTATTGTAATTATTTCCATCTACAAATTTGGCGGGGCATCCAAATGTTGAAGTGAGGTAATATTCATTGATACTTTCATTTTTACCTTGATTTTCCCATTTGGTTGGATTACAAATTTTATCTCCATAAGTCATGATTCCCTTTACGTTGTCTGAGATTCTCAAATATTCAGAATTTGTGGTATTGATAGGATTATCTGGAACAAATATCAGGTGATCAAAGACATCTCCAAATGTTTTTAATATTTCGATACACACTAAACAAGTTCTAGGATTTAGAAAATCATTTTGAGATCCGTTTTGAGCTTTTTGATGTTTTTCACTTAATGCATAAAACATCACATTTTCAGTAGAGAATAAATTTTCAGAGAATTGTTCAAACGGGACATTATCTCGT